>DAIPXW010000095.1:0-7241 GCA_036783075.1 Candidatus Dormiibacterota bacterium
ACGATCGCTCGCCACTTCCGATGGGCGTTTGGGACGAGCCCTGACCGATACCGTACGTTGCGCCGCCTGGCGCTGGCGCGGGCTGCGATAGAGAGCGGGCAATCACTTGCCCGAGCTGCTTCCGAGGCCGGCTTCGCTGACCAAAGCCACATGACACGTCAGTTCAAGCGAACCTATGGCCTGACACCCGGTCGCTGGATGGCCCTCACAACAGACTCGTCGCGAGAGACTGACGCGAGAGTGCGGAGCGCGTAGCCAGCCAAGGGCGTACCCGGCGCCGTGCAGCTGACCTTCGAAAAGAACGCTTGGTTGGTTCGGCCGCTTAATGTCGGCCCCACGGTCCTGACCCGTGCGTCGTCACGCCGGAAGCGTCTGACTGACACCGCTTGCCGGAGTTGCTCGTGCGGGATCAATCGAAGTTGGCGACCAACAGAGGCCGCAAGCGGTACCGTGAGAACGTCTGTTTAGGCCTAGGGGCACACCTGAGCAGAGGCGTTCGACTCTCGGCTCAGAACCCGCTCGTCCGGCAGCATTGCCGTGTGGATCGAGCCACTTTCGGCCTGAGGTTGCCGCTTGCCATCGCTTGTCTACTGCTGATCGTAGTTTCCGCCTGTTCCGCGAACCCATCGGGGATCCCAGGGCCACGCAGCTTCTCCCTTGGCGGCCAGCGTATGTCCACCTGTAGCGTGACCGGGACCAGGGGCATCGTCATGGCTGCGAAATGTGGAACTCTCACGGTGGCCGAGAACCGAGCTGACCCTGGCGGACGGAAGATCGACCTCTATGTCGCAGTCATGCCCGCCACCGAACCTGGCACTCCGTCAGAGCCGGTGTTCTTCATCGCCGGAGGTCCGGGTGGATCCACCGTCGCGGACTGGGCCGAGGCGCCGAACATCTTCGTCGGCCTGACCGCTCACCACGATATCGTGCTGGTCGACCAGCGAGGGACGGGGCGTTCGCACCCGCTCATTCTTCCTCCGCAGAGTCCGGGTGAGATACCGACCGAATACGCGAAGCGGGCGCTGGCATCGATCGACGGCGATCCGCGGTATTACACCACGGCCGCCGCGATGGACGACCTGGATGCCGTGCGGCAGGCGCTCGGTTACGACAAGATCGACCTCTACGGCGGCTCGTACGGCGCCACGGCGGTGCAGTACTACATGCGCCAGCACGGGGATCGCGTGCGGGCCGCCGTGCTCGACGGCGGAACTCTCGTGGACGTCCCGATCTTCGAGCTCATCGCCCCCAACAGCCAGCGTGCTCTGGATAACGTGCTGGGCCGCTGCCTTGCCGACACGGGCTGCGCGTTTGCTTATCCCAACGTTCGGACGGAGTTCGCAGCCGTGATGGCCCGTCTGAGCCAGAAGCCCGTAGCGACCGACGTGATGGATCCAAGCGGTCAACCCATTGTTGTCACGTCCGCCGTCTTCGCGGGCACGATTCACCAGCTGCTGGTTGGCAGTGACTCGGGAACGATCCCCTGGCTCATCCACACTGCGTGGTCGGGCAACCTGACGGCGGTTGCCGTCGCGCTGACCAAGTACATCGGCAGTACGAGTCAGGTACTGCTGATGACCGTCGAGATCCTCTGCTCGGAGGCCTGGGCGAAAAATGACCCGGAACAGGTCAAAGCCCTCGGCCGGGGAAGCTACTTGCAATCGAGCCAGGTGGCGTTCGCGGAAAGCTACGCCGGCGCATGCGACTACGCCCCTCCCGGGTTCGTGCTGCTCAATGACGCCCAATCCGTGCAGACGACAGTTGCGGTCCTGCTTCTCAACGGAAGCGATGACCCTCAGGACCCCCCGAACAATGTCGCCGAAGCCGGGCGGCAGATGCCCAACTCCTTGCTCGTGGTCGCGCCGGGACAGGGGCATACGGTCGGCAACATCGGGTGTCTGCCCGGGGTCGTGGTCGACTTCTTCGACAAGGGAAAGACAAACCCCGCGGTCGCGGATGCATGCGTCGCCACCATGCAACCACCTCAGTTCCGCCTCAACTGACTTACCGCAGTCTGCAGGGTTGAATTTCGGTGCGACTGCACCCGCCATCCGGAGTCGGCTGCTGACGACGCGCGAAATCGCTTCGCGTGGTTTAACAACATCCACGCGGTCACGACCCACGCTGCACGGCCAGCAGGGACTCTTCGCCACACATAAGCGCGTACGCAACCGCGAAGAATCAGGTTCCTGAGCATCTTCAGCCCCACTATCGATCTCAAGCGTCGCGTCAGACCATGGTCGAGATGGCCACTCTCGCCGAACTGGGATCCCCGCCACCTAGGGCAACCGGGTGACCACGGTCTCGGCCTGGCCTTGCATGGCCGTGCTGGTCGGAGCTGGGTGGTCCACGGTAAGGTCGGAGAACGTAAAGAAAATGGGGCCCTTGAGCGCGTACACGGCGGCGCCTGCGAAGGTGTGTCCGCCGAGGGATGCGGTACCCGTCCCGACCGCGGCCCGATCGGCTCCGGTGAGCGAGAAGTCTGAGGTGCTGATGTTGACCGTGACACCCGGGACGCTGGCCCCCTTCATCATCTGAGCCTGCGCTTGGTTCTCCTCCTGCGCCCACTCCGCCTGTGCTGTCCCGGCATCTGAGGCGATCGCCACGGTGACCATGAACACGTTCAGCGTCTGGAAACCGTAGATGCAGGTGTTGCTGCCTCCCGTGTTCGCCTGCTTCAGGCCGGCACCGTAGGATGCGCCTGCAAGGGACGAAGCCTCCGCAGCGGTCACGAGCTGGCATGGGTCCGTCGTGCCAATCGGGCTGGCGCTGGCGCTCGGTGAAGCTGTCGCGCTCGGCGCGGGCGATATGTTCGCCGTGGGTGAGTTCGAGCTGGCGCAGCCGGCGACCAACAGCAGGGCAAAACCGCCGATCACGCAGAAAGACTTTCGCAACATGGAACCAATCTCCTTTTTGAACAAGGTCGTCAGATGCAGCCCTCGTGGGCCAGGGTGAGCGCGATCAGGATCATTCCGAGGGCCGCCTCCGCTCCGGCCAGGCCGGCCTGGCCGAGGTTGAGCCACGGCAGGATCGCCCCGAGAGGCGTTCCGATGTCCAGGAGAGCGGCGGCGTTGGCCTCAACGAGGAACTCGCGCCGAGACATGCCGGCGCTCTCCATCACAGCGCGTGCCCTAGAAGTGCTTCACGGCGGCGACTCCGATCGCCTGCTCGGCCGCTTCCTGCTGGGCCTGGGTGAATGCCGAGACGCCGACTGTGATCGTGATGGCCTTGCCGCCTTTCTTGATATCGAGCTCGGCGTCCGGCGCGTCGCCGGCGGCAGCGAAGTAGGCCGCATCCCCGAGTCCGCTGACCGGGGTGGCGCGGTGGTTGTCGAGGCCCTGCAGTCCAAACGGGATCTGTCCAACGCTGCCCGGATCGTCCGCGGCGATGGCGACCCCGGCGCCGCCCTCGCCCTGCCACGTACAGGCCGGAGCGTTCACGCCGGAGCCGACGCCCGGCCCGACGGACACGCCAACCGCCGCGCTCACGTCGGCCGAGGTCACTAGTGCGCAAAGCTGGGCAGCGGTGAAGCCAGGGCCCGACGATTGGCCATCGCTCGCCGCCGAATGCGCGCAGGCTGCCAATCCCAGGACAACAACTGCCGCCAGCGCTGCTTTCAACATCAATTCTTCCTCCCATGTGTTGGCGGCTTGACCCCTGGCCACGCCGTGCCGTCCGATTCCAGAATTCGTTCAAACGGAACCTCGGCCCGCTGCGCGGCCAGGCGGACGGCGGCGGCGGAACCTTCGAAGAAGCAGAGGACCACCTCGTCCTCGGCCATCAGCATCGAGCCGAGGTAGCGAACACTCTCGCCGTCTCCAGTCATCTGGGCGACGCAGGTCTCGACACGCCGGTCGAGCGCGCTCAGGTCGACCGCTTTGACCCCGACCCAGAAGCATTCGGCGATGAAATGTGCCGGCGTCTTCGCCACGCAGCCAACGCTAGGCCTGGATGGCGCAGCTCCGAATCGGGCGTTTGACTACGTTTTGACCGCTCGCTCGCGCTCGTTCATCACCCGGCCGAGCTCGGCTCGCGAGTGGACGCCGAGCTTGTCGTAGATCCGGGCAAGGTTCGCCGCGACTGTCTTCGGGCTGATGAAGGCACGATCTCCGACCTCTTTGTTCGTGAGTCCAGTGGCCAGCAGCCGCGCGACTCGCTCTTCGGTTGGCGTGAGGTCGGCGGAGGCTCGGCGTACCGGTACCCGCGCGACCTCTGCCCGTGCTCGCGCCGCCCAGGGCGCGACCGCAAGGCGCTCAAAGGTCGCGAGCGACTGCTCGAACGCGGCCCTTGCCAGGCGCCGCTCGTTGCGCCGGCGGTGCACCTGGCCCAGCGCGAGTTGGGTCCGTGCCCGCTCCATCGGCATGTCGAGACGCTCGTGGTGCTTGATCGCACTCAGCATCGATTCGAGTGCGCCGTCCTGATCACCGCGCGCCGACTGAATCAGGCCGCGCGAGCGCGCGCTGACGGCTAGGACCCACGGTCGCGGCACTGCGCGCGCGCGTTCCTCCAGCTGGAGCACCAGCGTCTCCGCTCGGTCGAGGTCGCCGAGGGAGATGACCGCCTCGGCGTGGTCGGCATGGTAGCGGTTGGGTGGCTCACGCAGGTGGTGCGACGCGTCGAAATCGTCGTTCAGCGCGAACCTTCGGTCCGCTTCTTTGTAGTCGCTGCGCGCGAACGCAACCAGGCCCAGCACCATCGCCGCTATAGCACTGACCGTCGCATCAGGATGGACCCTTAGGCGGCGCTCGACCTCCTCAGCGGCGTCTTTGGCCTCGTCCAGCTGACCCCCCCGGGCCCACACCTGGCCCCTGGCGCAAAGAGCGATCCCGATCCAGACCTCCTGCTCGGTCTGGAGTGCGAGGTCGAGAGCTTCGGCGGCCAGATCGCGGGCCTGCTCAAGATGCCCTGTCCAGGAATAGATCACCGACAGGTTCGCAAGCAAGCCGCAGCTGCTGGCCTCGTCACCCCGTTCGCGGCTGATACGGATGAGTTCCTCGAACCGGCGAATGGCGGTGTCGAAGTCATCGAAATCCCGTGCCCAGTAAGCGGGCACGACACTTAGCTCCCATGCCGCGGCCTCGCGCTGGAGGCGCATTCCGTGTTCGATCGCCTCGTGGTCCGCTCCTCGGCCCGAGTAGAACTTCAGACGGGCCATGTTGTGGAGGATGAAGGAGTAGAGGACGGGATTATCTTGCTCACTCGTCAACGCGAGCGCCGCCTCCGCATGCTCCAGACCCTGATCCACGTCTTCGACGATCCACGAGACACGCGAGTGGATCTGCGCCCTGAGTGCAGGTGTGACCGCCTCATTCAGGGCCTGCGATATGAGGCCGGGCGCCTCATCGCCGCCCTGCTGGTTCCACAGCACGCTGGCCAGCTCGAGCAGGACTTTGGCCCGATCCTCACCGGCGGGAAGCGAGCCCAGTGAGCGCTCAAGCTCGTCTCGCGCTCCCGAAGCGTCGCCCGCGAAGTACCGCCGCGACGCGAGCTCGATCTCTCTGCGAACCAGCGCCGCAGCATTGGTTCGCGGAGTGAGCCTGAGCGCCAACTCCTTGAGCTCGACCGCCACCTCCGCGGCGCCGCGGGCTCCGGCTGCCTCCGCCGCGCGATCCAGGACCTCGGCGCTGGCCTCATCTGGACCGCCGGCCGCCAGCGCCAGGTGCCTTGCCCGCTCCTCGAGACGCACCTCGCGGGCGGCCAGGTCACCGTGCAGCTTTCGCCGCGTTGCCTCGGGCAGCGACGAATAAAGGGCGGAACCGAACAGTGGATGCGTGAAATCCACCCGCCCTCCGGGAGCCACGCGAACGATGCCGGCCCGCTCCGCCGGCGCCAGCGCACCGAGGTCGAGGTCGTCGGTCGAGGGCCGCGACATGGCCGCGATCTGCGCGAGCACGTCGCGGGTGGCCCGCGGCAGCCGGCCGAGGCGCAACAGTGCAAGAGCCCGGTGATCCTGGGGAATCGGAAGCGGCCGCCCGGGGGGTAACGGACCGAGCCGCTGGATTTCACGAGCGATCTCCAGCGCGTAAAAGGGGTTGCCGCCGGCCGCCTGATAGACGCGCAGCAGCACCGGGCGCGTGAGCGACTTGCCGAACTCGTCCAGGATCACCTGGTGCATGGCAGCCACGCTGAGTGGGCCGAGACTCAGGCGCTCCAATCGTTCGCGGCCGAGTGTGGATTCGATGACCGCAAAGGCACTTGATTGCCGCGTCGGGGCAGTCTCGATCCGCATTGCCGCCAGGAGACGAACGTCAACGCGGTCCTGACGGTGCAGCGCGAATGCGAGCGCCCGCGCCGAAGCCGGATCGAGCCACTGGGCGTCATCCACCGCCAGCAACACGGATCCACGTTCGCCAAGGCGCGCAAGCAAAGCGGTGAGCGCAGTACCCACAGCGCGGGGCTCCAGGTCATCCTCCCCCGCCTCGCGGCGCAACGTCGCGACCTCGATAGGCCTTCGCTGCGGGAGAGGAAGCATCTCGAACGCCTCGTCTGGGACCGATCGAAGGAGGTCCGTGAGACTCACATTGGGCAGGCTGGTGTCAGAGGGACGTGGACGGCACACCAGCACGTTCTCGCCCTCGAGGCGGGCCTGGCGGACGCCCTCGGCCCAAAGCGTTGTCTTGCCGATCCCTGGCTCGCCCTCGATTACGAGCAATCGCCTTGCGGCATTTGGCGCAGGGTGGTTGAGCTTTCCGGCGTGCAGCCAGGCGTTCAGCTTCTCGAGCTCGGCGGCTCTGCCGATGACTTCCATCCAGCTCCCTCCGGCCAAATGCTATGCGCCCGGGGGATGGATCAGTCGTTGATCGGCGTTGGAAAACGTGTTGGCCGCGAACCAGATCGCGGCCACCAACGAGTGTCGCTTGTCATCCGGCCGACGCCAACATGATTAGATCGGCTTTCGATCGCCTGACTGACGCTCAGACGAGCTACCGGCACATACGTTCGATTACTAAGGGTGGCAGTCCATGATCGTTCGCCGCTGTCCACAGTCATCCGTGGGCTTGGCTGTCATCTTGGCTGTCACAGCCTCTTGAACCTGGCGTCCGGACCCAATGTGAAAACGGGCTGCTCCGTTAAGCCAGAGAGGCTTGTAATCGACACGAAGGGCTTGACCAAGCGCTACGCGGCCGATGTCCTGGCGGTCAATAACTTGGATCTGCATGTACGCCGAGGCGAGGTGTACGGCTTCCTTGGCCCGAACGGCGCCGGCAAGACGACGACCATGCGCATGTTGACCGGCCTGC
>DAIPXW010000096.1:0-7090 GCA_036783075.1 Candidatus Dormiibacterota bacterium
AAGGGCGCCACGCCGATCAGGCGCGGCGACGAGCTGCAGCGCGGCGGCGGGTTCCAATGCTTCACCAAAGTCCCGGTACCGGGCGACGTTCTGCTGATCGGGTTGAGCGACGCCGTGCCGTCGAACGCGGTGACGCTGCGGTTCACATGCCGGATCGAAGGGGTCGGTGTGGATCCCACCAACCCGCCGTTGGAGTGGGAAGCGTGGAACGGTGAGAGCTGGGCGCCCTGCGACGTTGACCGCGACGACACGGGCGGCCTCAACCGCGACGGCGACGTCGTGCTGCACGTCCCGCGCACGCACACCGTCTCGGTGATCGATGCGCAGCGCGGCGGCTGGATCCGCGCGCGGGTGGTCGAGCCGGCGCCCGATCAGCCGACCTACGGAGCGTCGCCGACCATCCTGTCACTGAGCGCATTCACCATCGGCGGGACCACCGACGCCGTCAACGCAGAGCTCGTCGAAGCGGAGATCATCGGCACATCCGAAGGCGTCGCTGGGCAGTCGTTCCTTCTGAAGAGGCGGCCTGTGGTGCCGAGCGAAGGCCCGCTTGTGCTGGAGGTCAGCGACACCGACGGCTGGCAGGAATGGAGCCAGGTAGGCGATTTTGGCGCCAGCTCAGCCGAGGACCACCACTTCGTTTTCGACGCGGTCTCGGGCGAGGTGCGCCTCGGCCCGAGCGTCAGGGGATCGGACGGCTCGCTGCAGGCTTACGGCGCTGCACCTCAGAAGGGCGCGCACCTGCGCGTGCGCTCTTACCGCACCGGCGGCGGCAGCCGCGGCAACGTCGCGCGCGGCGTGATCACTGTGCTGAAGTCCTCGATTCCGTACGTCGCCCGCGTCATCAACCGGCGAGCGGCATCCGGTGGAGTAGACGGAGAGGACATTGAAAACGCGAAGGTGCGGGGCCCGATCGTCCTGCGCACGCTCGGCCGAGCCGTCACGACCGAGGACTACGAGCACCTCGCGCGCGAGGCCGCGCCGGAGGTCGCGCGGGTGCACTGCGTCGCCGCCGGTGACGGAGCCGATGCCGGGTCGATTCGCGTGCTGGTGGTGCCGTCAGCCGCGGCCGGCGCCGGCCGCTTGAGGTTCGAGCAGCTGGTTCCCTCCGAGGAGACGCTGACCAAGATCACGCGCCGGCTCGACGAATGCCGCGTCATCGGCAGCAGGGTGATGGTGGAACCGCCTCGTTACACGGGAATCACCGTGGTCGCCAGGCTCAGGCCCCAGCCCAGGTTCAGCCCGGCCCGCCTGCAGGACGCGCTGCTCGAAGCGCTCTATACGTACTTTCATCCGATAACCGGTGGCACCGATGGGACCGGCTGGCCGTTCGGGCGACCGGTCAACATCGGCGAGGTCTACGCGGTGCTACAGGCGGTACGCGGGACCGAGCTGGTGGAAGACCTGCGCCTTTTCGGCGCAGACCCGATCACGGGACGACGCGGCGCCGCGGTCCAGTCGATCGCGCTGGAGCCGCACTCACTGGTCTTCTCTTACGACCACCAGCTGCTGGTGGAGGGGGCCTGACCACGATGGCCGGCCCAGGCATCGGCACCTCGAGCCGCGCCGCCATCCCCGCGCTCATCAGCCCGCATCCGCTGGGCGGCTACCTGCCGGCCTTGTATCACGAAGACGCCTTCGCTCAGAGCTTGACCGCCGGGCTCGATGACGTTCTCGCCCCGGTCTTCAGCAGCCTCGACAACCTCGAGTCGTACCTTGATCCGGCGCTGGCGCCAGAGGATTTCCTGGACTGGCTCGGCGGCTGGGTCGGATTGGTCGTGGACGAAACGTGGCCGCTTGAACGGCGCCGTGCCTTCATATCTCGCGCCCATGAGCTCTACCGCATACGCGGTACCGCGAAGGGTCTGACCGCCCACGTCGAGCTCTTCAGCGGTGGGGAGGTAGAGATCCAGGAGCCCGGCGGCACGGCATGGTCGGTCACGAGCGGCGGCGCGCTGCCGGGAGCGGCAGGCTTCAACGTGTTGGTCCGCGTCAGAGTCGACGACCCCGCGAGCGTCGACCAGCCCCGCCTGAACGCTCTCATCGCGGCCGCCAAGCCGGCCCACCTGACCCACCGGGTGGAGGTCGTCGGGAAGGCTCCGCCGGCCGCCGCCACCCCACGTCCGCCTCGGCCACGACCCGCGGCCCCGCCGGCATCGGCCGCCGCCCCCGAGGCATCGAACACCTTGTCTGAGGCACCCACTGAAACGCCCGAGGCGCCTGCCCAGCCCACCGATTCTCCGGCTCCGACCCCAGAGCCTCCGCCGGAGGGCACCGCTTGAGGGGCAAGGAGCCCTAGGTTCCGCGGACGAGCTCCAGGAACTCCGCCCGGGTGCGTGCGTCTCGGCGGAAGGTTCCGAGCATGCACGACGTGATCATCTGGCCGCCCGGCTTCTCCACTCCCCGCATCTCCATGCAGAGGTGGCGGGCCTGCACCACAACGCCGACCCCCTTGGGCGACAGCGTGGTGTTCAGAGCGTCGGCGATCTCGTTCGTCATGCGCTCCTGAAGCTGAAGGCGGTGGGCGAAGATGCCGACCAGGCGCGGGATCTTGCTCAGGCCCACGACCTTGCCCTTGGGCAGGTATCCGACGTGGCAGGTGCCGAAGAAGGGCAGCATGTGGTGCTCGCACAGGCTGTAGAAGGGCATGTCCTTGACCACGACCATCTCGTCGTAGTCCTGGTCGAACACCGCACCGGCGATCACGTCTCCGGGCTCGACTCCGTAACCGTCGGTGAGCTCTCGGAGCGCCCGCGACACCCGGCCGGGCGTCGCGCGGAGCCCCTGACGGTCGGGATCCTCCCCGAGCTCGGCGAGAAGTGACTCGACCAGGGCCGGGATCCGGTCCTTCGACTCGAGCTTCGGCTTGGCCATCGGGCCAATCCTCACACAATGGATAGGTGGATGCGATCGCGGTCTCGCAGGTCCTGTCGGAGATCGGTTACCTGCTGCGATTCGACCCCGAGCAGAAGTTCCGCGCCAAAGCGTTCTCGGCGGCGGGGTGGTCGCTCGCGATCACGCGGCCCGACCTGGAGCGGCTGCACAGGCTAAACGACCTGACTTCCATCGAAGGCGTCGGCGCGGGCATCGCCAAGGTCATCACCGAGCTTCAGGAGACAGGCACGAGCCGCTACCTCGCCCGCCTGCGGGAGCAGACGAATCAGCCCGCCGGCGGCGCGGAGTCGGTGATCGACTTCCGCCGCTACCAGGGCGACGTCCACTCCCATTCGACATGGAGCGACGGCAAGGCGACCATGCTGGAGATGGCCCGCGGCGCCGAAACGTTTGGCTACCGGTACCTGGGGGTGACCGACCACTCGCCGCGCATAAAGGTCGTCAACGGGCTGGACGCCGAGCGCCTGCTCGCGCAGTCACGCGAGATGGCCGAGGTGCAGGCGGAGGTCCCTGGCGTTGCGCTCCTCCAGGGAATCGAGGTCGACATCCTCGAGGACGGGTCGCTCGACCTCCCAGACGCGGTCCTCGAGCTGCTCGACGTCGTCATCGCATCGCCGCACGTCAAGTTGCGGCAGGAGCGGGCGGCGATGACGGAGCGCATGCTGCGGGCGGTCTCCCACCCCCACGTCGACGTGATCGGCCACCCCACCGGCCGGCGCCCGGGCTCGCGCGACGGCGCGGACTACGACGTCGAGGCGGTCTTCAAGGCAGCCGCGCGAAACGACGTCGCACTCGAGATCGACTGCGATCCCGCGCGCATGGACCTCTCACCCGAGATGGCGCGCCTGGCGCTCGACTGCGGCTGCAACTTCGCGCTTGACGCCGACGCTCACTCGCCCGCCGAGTTCGCCTACGTGCCGATGGGGCTGTGGATGGCCCGCCGGGCGGGCATCCCAGAGGACCGCATCCTCAACTTTCTTCCGGTCGACGAGCTGACCCGCGTCCTCGAGTGAGGTGGCGCTGCTCGCCGACCGCATAGGCCTCGGCGAGCCAGCGCGTGACCTCCTCGTCGACCTCCCAGGGGTCGGCGAGGCGGAACAGGTGGACCTGGTTGCCCGGCGAGATGAAGTCGATGCGCCGAAAGCGAGGGCTGTCCAGCCGGCGTGCGAGGACCACATGGCCGTCGACCCACTTCCGCCGAAGCGTGAAGGCGGCAAAGCTCATCCTCACCTGGAAGGCGATGCGCGTCTTCTCCGCCAGGACTGTCACCGGGCCTGACCTCTCCGCCACCTCCAGCAGGCGCTTGAAGGTCGCGATGACCGCGGGGTCGCGACCGGTGAAATGCGCCTCCAGCGTGACGTCGCTGCAGAAGTGCGACTGGTTGCGGTTGGCAAACGAACGTCCGCACTTCGGACACCGCCACAACGCCCGCATCGAGGCCACATTACGATTTCGTGTGATGGCCAAGCTGGGAGTCATGATCGAGGGGCAGGAGGGGCTCAACTGGGAGCGGTGGCGGCACATCTGCGAAGACGCGGACAGCCTGGGCTTCGACGCGCTGCGGCGAAGCGAGCACTTCTTCTCAGTCTTCGGCGTCGAGGGTCGCGACTGCATCGAGTGCTGGACCTCGCTCGCGCTGGCGGCCGAGTGGACGACGCGGATCGAGATCGGCCCGATGGTGAGCCCGATGACCTTTCGAGCGCCCTCGGTGCTGGCCAGGACGGCGACCGCGGTCGACCTGCTCTCAGGCGGCCGGCTGATTCTGGGCGTGGGCGCCGGCTGGTACGAGCGCGAGCACGTCGACAACGGCGTCCCGTTCCTGACTCTCAAGGAGCGCTTCGACCTGCTGGAGGATGGGATCGAGACGATCAGGGAGACATGGCGGAGGGCGGAGCCGAAGCCGCCACGCGGCGGTGCGATCCCCTTGCTCATGGGCGGGCGGGGCGAGAAGCGCGCGATGCCGATGATGGCGCGGGAGGCGGCCGAGTGGAACGTCGGGTTCGACGGTCCAGAGAAGTACCGGCACCAGAGCCAGGTGTTCGACGAGTGCTGCCGCGCGATCGGCCGGGACCCACGGTCGGTGCGACGCTCCGTGATGACCAGCTACCTGATCGGCCGCAACCGCGCCGAGCTGCGCGATCGCGCGCGAAAGATCGGCGAGGTCGTGCCCCGCTACAAGGACGTCGACCCGGACGAGGTGCTGAAGGCCGCGGCGGAGAGCTGGCTCGTCGGCACACCGGAGGAGGTCGCCCAGCAGATCAGGGACAAAGCCGCTCTCGGCATCGACCTGTTCATGCTGCAGCACTTCCTGCTGGATGACCGCGACGCGTTGAAGCTCCTGGCCGAAGCAGTCATCCCCGCAGTGGCTTAACCTCAGCCGATGGACTTCGAGCTCAGCGACTCCGAGACGGCTTTTCGCGACGAGGTTCGCGCCTGGCTCAAAGCGAACAAACCGGGCGCGGACGGACACGACGAAGGCCAGGCGGGGTTCATCGAGAGCCGGCGGGCCTGGCAGAAGAAGCTGTACGAAGCAGGCTACGTCGGGATCACATGGCCCAAGGAGTACGGTGGCCGTGGCGCCGGCTTCATGGAGCAGCTCATCTTCAACGACGAGATGATCCAGGCGCAGGCTCCCGAGCCGATCAACGTCATCGGGCTCGGAATGGGCGGGCCCGTCGTGATCGCCCACGGTACCGAGGAGCAGAAGAAGCGATACCTGGCGCCGCTTCTGTCAGGCGAGGAGATCTGGTGCCAGGGGTTCAGCGAGCCGAACGCGGGCAGCGACCTCTCGGGCCTGCAGACGCGGGCGGAGGACCAAGGCGACCACTACCTGGTCAACGGACAGAAGGTGTGGACCACTTTGGCCCACGTCGCCAGGTGGTGCATGTTGGTCACCCGCGAACGCAAAGAGGCCAACCCGCGCGACGGGCTCACGTACCTGCTGGTAGACATGGAGAGTCCCGGCATCGAGGTCCGCCCGCTCGTGCAGATCACGGGGGACGCCGAGTTCAACGAGATCTTCTTCAAGGACGTCAAGGTGCCGAAATCCCAGGTGCTGGGCGAGCCCGGCCAGGGCTGGACGGTCGCCATGACCACGCTGCTCCACGAGCGCGGCACGCTCGGGATGGCCCTTGCCACCCGGGCTCAGATCACGGCCGCCGAGCTCGCCGAGCGAGCGCGCAAGCTCGGGCGCGGCTCGGACCCGCTGGTCCGGCAGAAGATCGCCCAGTACACCATCGAGGCGCGTGCCCTTCAGCTCAACGGCTACCGCGCGGTGACGGCCGTGAAACGAAGCGGGATTCCCGGCCCTGAGGGTTCCATCCTCAAGCTCATGTGGTCCGAGCTGAACCAGAGGATGACCGAGACCGCCGTCGACATCGCCGGACCGGCCGGGCAGGTCGGAGGAGGCGACGGCTGGCAGTACCAGTTCCTGCGCTCCCGAGCGAACACCATCGAGGCGGGAACCTCGGAGGTGCTGAGAAACATCCTGGCCGAGCGTGTGCTGGGACTCCCCCGCAGCCGTTAGTCCCGGCCGAAGCTTTCGACTTGTCGAATAGTTTGTTAACATGCAACTATGTCTCGCAGCCAGGTCGATGACGCCCTACTCGGGTACATGACGATGCGCCGTGCCCTGCTGACATCGACGGCCAGTCGCTGGCGGGACCTCGACATCTCCATGCAGCAGCTTCGCGCGATCTACATCGTCCACGACGAGGAGGTGGCCACCGTAGGTCGCCTCGCCGAGGTGTTTCACATCGGTCTCCCCGCGGCGAGCGTCCTCGCGGACCGGCTGGTTCGGGGCGGCTTCGTCGAGCGACGCGACGACCCTCAGGACAGGCGGCGCGTGCTGCTCTCGCTCACTCGCAGCGGTATGCAGCTCGTGGCCGAGCTCAGGGAGGGCAGCAGCCGGCCCCTTCGCAAGTGGATGGCCGAGCTGCCGGCCGAGGACCTCGCTGCGCTGAGCCGCGGTTGGCGGGCGCTGGCCCAGGTTGCTTCGCGCCACACCCAGCCGCTCGAGAAGAGCGCCGTATGACCGCCGTCGCAGCGCGCGCGGCCGGCACTGCCGAGAAGAAAGGCATCGATCGCGGAGTGATGGCCGTCTTCGCGGGCTTGATGCTGGGCTCGCTGATCGCCTCGCTCAACATGACCCTGGTCGCGCCTGCTCTGCCGACGATCGTGGCCGAGCTCGGCGGCA
>DAIPXW010000097.1:0-7069 GCA_036783075.1 Candidatus Dormiibacterota bacterium
TTCTGGACAACCCGGACGGGGTCGATCTGGCTCCGCCCTATTCGCTGCTGGGGACGCACGCCGAGACCCTTCGCACGCCATAGACCCGACTTCCCGACTATTCACCGCGCCGCGCCGTTCTCAGCGCGTCAGTCGCCCTTGCTCCGATCCAACACCGCGACCAGGTTGCGAGCTGATACAAGGCCGATGGGCTTGCCCGCCTTGTTGACGACCGGCAGATGCCGGACCCCCAATCTCATCATCTTGACCGCAACCACCGCGACGTCCTCATCGGCATCCACTGTCGCGGGATCCGCGGTCATGACAACGTCCGCCCTCACTTGTTGCGGGTCGACGCCATCTGCGATGGCTCGCACCAGGTCCCGCTCGGTGATGATGCCCACAAGACGACCCTCGGACATGACCGCAGCGGAGTCCGCATCGTCTTTCCGCATACGCCGCGCCACCTCCGCGACCGTCGTCCCAGGATCGACTGACAGCAACTGTCCGGGTGGCAGATCCCTGACTTTCACGATTTCACTCCACCTCGTACTTCATGGGGACCATCCGCTGCGAGCTCTTCGGAGGCCGGTTGTAACTGCGCTTTTGACGCGGAGGCAGCTTGATGTCCTCATGAGGAACCTCCTCGTGCGGGATCAAGGACAGGAAGTGGCTTATCAGGTTGAGATGCGCAGCACGCTTGTTGTCCGTCTCAACCACGTGCCACGGAGCCTCCTTGATGTCACAGAACGCGAACATTTGATCCTTCGCCTCCGAGTAATCGACCCATCTTGCACGTGCTTGCATGTCCATAGGGCTCAGCTTCCATCGCTTGCTCGGATCGTTGATGCGGGCGAGGAAGCGGCGCTCTTGCTCTTCATCGCTCACCGACAGCCAGTATTTGACTAGGACGATTCCCGAGCGGACCAGCATCCGCTCGAACTGCGGGCATGTCCGCATGAAGTCGTCGTACTCCTCATCCGTGCAGAAGCCCATGACCCGCTCGACGCCCGCCCGGTTGTACCAGCTGCGGTCGAAAAGCACCATCTCACCGGCCGAAGGCAAATGCGTGATGTAGCGCTGGAAGTACCACTGCGTCCGCTCCCGCTCGGTCGGCGCAGGAAGCGCGACGACTCGAACGTAGCGAGGGTTCAGCAAGGCCGTCATCCTCTTTATCACGCCGCCCTTGCCGGCGGTGTCCCGTCCTTCGAACAGCGCCACCACCCGCAGGCCGCGGTGCCGGACCCACTCTTCCAGCTGGACCAGATCCACCTGGAGGCGGCGAAGCTCTTTCTCATAGTCCTTTCGCGAAAGGACGGCCGTCCGCGACGCGCGCTTTCCCTCTTTCTTGTGCCTTAGCTTGGTAGCCTGCGCCATCTGGCGGTAGCAATGTAGCAAGCGGGTTACCTAATCTGGGGGGATGCCGTTCCTGGTCATCACCGACCCGCTGCCCCCAGGTTTCTTCCTGGGTCCGCTGCAGATTCGCTTCTACGGCATCGCGTATGTGATTGCCTTCATCGTCGGCACATGGGTCGCAAGCCGCCACCTCGCAAGAAGAGGAGTGCCAAGCAACGTCACGGGCGACATCGCCTTTTGGGCGATCGTGTTCGGGCTGATCGGCGCCCGGCTCTATTACGTCATCCAGTCAGGATGGTGGTGGTACCTGACCCACCCGCTCCACATCTTCGCCGTCTGGGAAGGTGGTATGGCCTTCTTCGGGGCCATCTTCGCCGCCCTGATCGTGCTGATCGTGATGGCACGCCGCCTTCACCTCAACTTCTGGGATGTGCTGGACGCCGGGGTGCTTTTTGCCGCGGCCGGGCAGCCGATCGGCCGGCTGGGCAACGTAATGAACGGCGAGATCCTGGGGCCGCCCTCGAATCTGCCCTGGGCTATCCGCTACACGAACCCGGCCTCTATGGCTCCCCATCTAGGGGTCGCCTATCAGCCGGCCAATCTCTACGAGGCGGGGGGGATCCTGCTCATCCTTTGCCTGCTGCTGTACCTTCGACGCCGGGGCGTCGCGCCTGGAGTCCTCGGGCTTACGTTTCTGGTCCTGTACCCGGTCAGCCAGCTGATCCTGTTCCACTGGCGCACCGACTCCGAGACGCCCGCCATCTTGTGGGGCTTGAAACAGGCGCAGCTGACTTCGCTGGTGATGCTGCTCACGATCGTCCCGGCGTTCTGGTTTGCCTGGCGGCACTCGCGCCGCAAGGTGACGGAAAGACCCTCACCTCAGGCGGTATGATCCGATCGTGAAGCGTCCTGCAGTCCGGCTGCTCGGACTGTTCGGATTCGGCGCTCTAATCGCTCAGGCCGGCCACCTCCTGATCTACCAGCTTGAGTTCGGAGCGGCCGCACAGGCCGTCCAGAGCCAGGGTGCGCATGGCTACTTCCCGATCTTCGCCAAGACAGGCCTCGGCGTTGTGGCGGCCGCAGTCCTGGGCAGCCTTCTGGTCATCGGGATCGCCAGGCTGTTTCCGGGCCGTTCAGTTGTCGTCACCAGCCGGGGGCCGACTTACATCAGCCTGCTGGCAGCCTTATTCACGGTCCAGCTGGTCTGCTTCATCGCTCAGGAGACGATCGAGTCGCTGGCGGCCGGCGAGGCCGTCCCATCCGCCCTTAACCTGATCCTTTTGGGCAGTGCCGGCCAGCTGCCGGTGGCCATATTCGCGGCGCTCGCCGTGAAGTGGCTCGCAGTCCGCGTTGACGCCGCTTTGGTCACCCTGCGTGCCGAGCTGGCGGTAAGGGTGGCCACCGGCGAACCAATCTCGCTGCTCATGCCCCTGCCGGCGCCAGTTCACGCGCCGGTGCTGGCAGCGTCCTGTCCGGTCGCCTACATCAAGCGAGGGCCTCCCGCGATCCTCCGCGCCTAGCTCTCGTCGTAGTCATCAGATGCGCACCTGGGCGTGCGCATGAAGCGGAGGAATTTCAGTGTCACGGGTATTGGCGTCGGCGAACGCCCGACTGGCGATCGTCGCTGCAGTTTTGGTGATCTTTGCCGTTGGGGGAGCAGTCCTGATCTTCGGAAATCAAGGGCCGGCTCCTCAGCAGCGCTTGATTCAGGTCACCGTAACGGGCGACTCGATGTCGCCTGGCCGGCTGCAGGCCAACGAATCAGACACATTGACCGTGTCGGTCTCCGCGGACAGGTACGAGGAGATCCACCTTCACGGCTACGACAAACACTTCTTCCCGAGCCCCGGTCAGCCGGCAACGCTCACATTTCCTGCCGACAAGACCGGGAACTTCGTGATCGAGATCGAGGCCACCAGCACTCCGCTGGGGCTGCTCGACGTCAAGCCGCGAGGCGGCTTCCTCGGGCTTGGCCAGCCGCCTGATCAGAGCTCGACCACGATCCATGCCGCAGCAGCCGGCACCCAGATCAAGCTGGCATCGACCACCACCTACAACCTGGTCGCCGAGATCGGCGGTCTCCAGGCCATGTACACGCCGGCTCAGGTGTCGAGCCAGCATCCCAAAACCGGTGAGGTCATGTTCGGTGGCACGATGACGATGCCTCCGGAAACTACCAACATCTCGCCCGACTGGCACCACCTCGAGGTCCACGTCTTCGACAAGAAGACCGGCAACGTGGTCAAGACGGCGAACCCGGTTCTCACCGCCAAAAACGACGCCACCGGGCAAACCATTCAGATTCCGATCGTCGTGATGCAGGGCATCGTCGAAGGCCCGAACGACATCCACTACGGCAACAACGTCGATCTACCCAAAAGCGAATACACGGTGACCGTTGTCATCGGAAGTGAGACTGCGAGCTTTGACTTCAACATTTGAAAAGGAGCAGACCCATGGCGGAAGCCCGGCGTACGTCGTCTCCGGTCATCCCTGTCATCGGACTAATCCTGGGTATTGCGGGCGCCTTGCTCGCCAACTACACCCTGGATCACCTGGCTGACACGAGCGATACATGGCATCAGATCCAACACGGAACGTTCTTCGTCTCAGGCATCCTCGTCGGCTTCGGACTGACGGCGCTGTACCGGGTGTTGAGAAGGAGCGCGTAGAGGCGATCGACCGGCCGGGAGTCCTGTCGCTGGCCGGCAGGCTCTCGGTCGGCGCCCTCGGTCTGTCGCTGGTGCTGATCGTCAGCATCGCCTGGGGCACTGCGCTCTTTTATCTGGCGGCCAGGCTGGGCGTCGACACGAGAGTCAGGCTCTCGTGGATCGACGCCGCCCACGCGTATGTGGGCCTGGTGGGTGGTGTATTCATCGTGGCCAAGGTCTCAAGGGTGCGTTTTCGGTACAGGGTCGCAGGCGTTGTGGAGGTGATCCCGTGGCAGCGCTGGATTTCCTGGTCGCTGCTCGTGTTGTATTCGGCAATCTTCGTGAGCGGTGTGCTCGCCTTACTTCCCATTCACGGGAGGCTGTACGAGGACCTCCTCAACTTCCACCTCCTGTCGTCGGTGTGGGCGGTCGCACCGACCACCTGGCACGTCTGGCACTACCGCCGGCGGGCGGCGCCGTATCTCACCCGCATTCTGCCTCGCGGTCGGACTCTGCGCTTCTGGGCGGGCGTCGCCGTCGCGCTGATGCCGGCGCTCGTGGTCGTCGCCAACGCGCGCGCTTTGAGCCAGCTACCTCAGATCATGGGCGGCGCGGCGTGGTCTCTCTCGTCGCTCAACGGCAGTTACCTGGATCGGATCGTGGCCGGTCCCGACGGCTCGCTGATCGCCGCCGGGGACGCCCTGTACGTGAGCCGCGACGGCACCGTGTGGACGCAGATCGACATCCCCGGCGTGCCGCTTCCGCCCTCGGCCAACCCGACACCGGCGGTTCACCAGCACGGTGCGCCGACGGGAAAGAATCTCGGGCTCGCCCTGGCTATCTCAGGCAGCTCGATCTACGTCGGGACAGACAACGGTCTGTATCGAACCGACAGCCAGACCGGCCCGCTGGTGCAGGTCGGCTTCGAAGGCAAGACCGTCACAGCGATCGCGGTCGATCCGTCAGATCAGAGATCGCTGTGGGCGGGCTCGTCGTCGGGGTTGATGCACAGCTCTGATGGTGGGAACACGTGGTCGGCTGCCGACGGCGGGCTGTCAAAGCCGAATGCGGTGTCAGCCATCGGATTTGCCGGCGGTCACCTGTACGCCAGCGATTCGACCGGCGTTTTCGAACAGGACACAACCCAGCAAGGCTGGCATCGCGTCTCGAGCCTGCCTGACGTAGTCGACCTCACTCCCGGTCCGGATGGACGCCGGCTCTACGCGACCTCCACCACTCAGGGTGTCCAGATCCTCGAGAACGGCTCGTGGCGCTTGACAGACTCCTTGGCCTCACCGCACCAGGCCCACCTGGGAGGCGAGAAGCATCCCGAGGTGCTCAGCCTGGCGCCCATCGACGGCCGCCTGTATGCCGTGGGCACGTCCTTTGGCGTGTCAGCAAGCCCGGACGGTGGCCAGACATGGTCCCAGCTGGGCGGCGGGCTGGAGAACGTGACGCCGGCCCAGTTGGTCGACTACCAAGGAAGTCTGACAGCAGCGACCTCGAGCGGCGTCTATCGCTTCCGGCTGGAGAGCGGCACGCCGGCCTCGCTCACCTGGTGGTTGGTCGTGGTCGCGGCGGTCGTGCTGTTTGGTAGCGCCGGCGTCGTGCTCGCGGGCTTCGATCGGTTGCCCTGGGTGAGACTATCGAAGCGGAGCAAGTCGACGTGAGCGTGAGGGCGGCGGCGATCCTCCTCCATGGATTCGGCCAGCGGTACGACCTGCCCGCATCGCTCGCCCTCTACCTGTATGCAGCGGCCGGCGTGGTCGTCATCTCGTTTGTCCTGGTGGTTCTGTTCGCCTCAGACCAGGTCGGAGCAAAGGCGGTTCGCTATCCCCGTCGCGAGATCCCCTTTCTAGAGCCGCTGGCCAGCTCATCGCTGCCACGCGCAGTCGGTGGCGTCATCGGCGCTCTTTCGCTCGCCACGATCGTGGTCACTGGTCTCTTCGGGTCTTCGGATCCGACCAAGAACCCGGCCGAGTATCTGACCTGGATCTACTTCTGGGCGGCAACCGTCATCGCATCCGGGCTCGTCGGTAACCTCTGGTATCTCCTCAATCCATGGTCCGCGATCTACGACGCACTGACACGCGTCGTTCGCGTGGGCCCGGCCCGGAAGCTGCCGAACGTCGGTGTCTGGCCCGCGGCAGCGTTCTACTTCTCGTTTGCCTGCCTCGAGCTGACCTCGGGGATGGCCAACCGGCCGTGGCTCGTTGCGTTAGCAGCCCTTTCGTACACGTGCCTCATATTGGCCGGCATGGTGCTGTTCGGCCGCGATCAGTGGCTCGACCATTGCGAGGCCTTTACGGTCCTTTTCAGCGTCGTCGGCAGATTCGGTCCGATCGAGGCCGAGCGTGACGAACAAGGCCGGATAACCGCAGTCTTCGTACGGCCCTGGGGGGTCGGCCTTCTCAAGACGTCACCTTCCGGATGGGACCGCGTCGTCTTCGTGATCCTGATGCTCAGCACCCTCGCCTTCGATGGCATCATCGCCACGCCGGCGTGGCAGGACTTCACGATCGCGATGGAACCGTACTGGCTGCCGCTTGGGCAGTTCGGCTTCTTCTTCAACCGCACCGTCGGGCTGGTGTTGGTCACGTTCGCGTTTCTGCTGATCTTCATCGCGTTCATGGAGCTCGTGATCTATTTCGGTAGCCGCAAGGTCGACATGAAAGCTACCGTCTCCGCCTTCGCCCTCACGCTTGTGCCGATTGCCCTCGTTTACAACGCGGCGCACAACTACAGCTACGTGCTGGTTCAGTCGCAGGGCTTGATTCCGCTGCTGAACGACCCGCTGGGCAAGGGATGGCACCTCATTCCGGCCGTCGCCGGTTACGTTCCGAGTTTTGCCCTTGCCCAGGCGTCGACGGTCTGGTATGCGCAGATCATCCTCATCGTGCTCGGCCACGTGATCGCCGTATACCTGTCGCATCTGAGGGCGGGGGAGCGGTTCCGCTCCGCCCAGCGGGCCTTGCTCAGCCAGTACCCGATGCTCGTCCTGATGGTGATGTACACGATGACGAGCCTGTGGATTCTGGCTCAGCCCGTGACCATTGGCGGGTGATGTCCAGACCACCCCTCCC
>DAIPXW010000098.1:0-7065 GCA_036783075.1 Candidatus Dormiibacterota bacterium
CGGAGCACGAGCGGCGCACGCGTGAGCTCGTGCTCGAAGAGTTCCCCGACGTGGAGCACATCTCCCTCTCGCACGAGGTGATGGCGCGCGGCACCTTCGGAAACATCCGCCTTCGCAACAAGCTGGTCGAGCGCGAGGGCTACTGGACGGTGCACCTACCCGACGGCAAGGAATCCACGATCTTCGAAGCGTCCGAGCTCTACCGGTTGGAGGGCGTGCCGTTGATCGTCGTCGCGGGCAAGGAGTACGGGTCAGGTTCGTCTCGGGACTGGGCCGCCAAAGGCCCTCTGCTGCTCGGCGTGCGGGCGGTGATCGCGGAGAGCTTCGAGCGCATCCACCGCTCCAACCTCGTCGGCATGGGCATCTTCCCGCTGGAGTTCGCGCCCGGCGAGAACCTGCAATCGCTGGGCCTGGGCGGTCGCGAGCGGTTCACGATCCGCGGCCTGAGCGGCACCAAGCCGAAGCAAACGGTAGAGGTCGAAGCGGTCGCCGACGACGGCAAGAGGACCACGTTCAAGACACACTCGCGGGTCGACAACGAAACCGAGGTGGGCTACATGCGCAACGGCGGCGTCCTGCCGCTGGTGCTGCGCGAATTGATCGCGCGGGCATGATGCGGCTGAGGGCCATGCAGCGGAAGATGCCGAGCGGCGCGGCGGCGCTTGGGGCCTGGGCGGTCGGAGCGCTTGCGCTGGGTGCCATCGCGATGGGCGCCCTCGCGATCGGACGATTGGCGATCGCGCGGGCACGGATTCGCAGGCTCGAGATCGACGAGCTCGTGGTGCACCGACTTACGCTTCCCGACCGCGCGCCTGACGAGATCTAGATAGGCCGCGCTCTCCGTCGTCTGGATCAGGCAGCCCGCGCTCGGGACCGCATTTCCAGGCTGCTGATCCACTGGCCGCCCAACCTGTTTTCCTTGCCGTCGACCAGACTCGTGCTCCGATTTGTTGTACTTATGCAACAATATGCAGCATGGCTCCATCGATTTCGAACCGCATCGGCGTGCTTCGCGCTGAGCGCGGCCTGACCAGGCAGCAGCTCGCCGACGCGCTGGCGATCAACTACCAGACCGTCGGCTACCTGGAGCGCGGCGACTACAACCCCAGCCTGGACCTCGCCTTCCGCATCGCCGAGTACTTCGATCTTCCGCTCGAGGCCGTCTTCTCGCGCCAACCGTTCGCTCCCATGAGCAGCCAGCTGTACAGGAAGGAGGAGTCGGCATGACGGAGGATTCGAAGCGCGTCACGCCAACGGTCGCAGGCCCCTGGTGGTGGCTGGGGCTTGCCAACCGGCCCGGAAGCCGCCGCCTGCGGCGGAGGCTCGTGGTCGGGACGTACGTGGTCTGGCTCGTGCTCGCCGCGATCGTCAAGCTCGCAGACCCGAACTTGGGCGGCCTGTCCTTGTTGATGGTGGCGACCCTGCTCCTGATGTTGATCTGGTTGGGCGGCAGGCGCTACGTGGATACGCCCTCGCTCGCAGGCGGGCAGCTGGATGAACGGCTGACCGAGGTCGGGAACCTGGCCATGAAAAGGGCGTACCAGATATTCGCGCCCGTGGTCCTGACCGCGTGGCCGCTGTCCCTGGGCGCGCTCTACTGGCAGCCCAACGATGCCGGCCGTGTCAACGCCAATCTGATCTGGGCCGCGGCTTTCTTGCTCGGGACGACGCTGCCAACCGTGATCGTGGCGTGGCGCGAGCCGGATCCGGCCGAGCCGGAAAAGCTTCCGGCCTAGGCGGCGGGGATGGAGGTCTCGCTCTCCTCGTAGCTCGTCTTGATCGGGAAGCGGCGCTCGTGGCCGCACTCCGGGCACTCGAACAGGCCGACCACCACATCTGGCTTCGAGAAATCGGAATGCATGGTGAGCAGCCGCATCGGCACGCCGGATTCGTGCCGGTCGCAGGCCGGAGCCTCTTCGTAGGTCATGCCACGACTTTACGCAGTGCGTCGTAATCCGCCTAGTGGCCGCGGCACAAGGATGTTCCCGAAGTGCTTGTCCCCCGCCCACACCCTAAGCTTGGGCCATGGCCACCAAAAAGGCGCCCGAGGCCGAGCTCCAGCCTCGCCCCACCGTGCGCGACGCGATGCAGTCGGCCCTCGCCGGCGCGAAGCTCGTCGCGGGAGCTGGCGGGCTCGATAGGGCGGTCGAATGGGTGCGCCTGATGGAGACGCCAGAGGTCCAGCCGCGCGCGGGCGACCTCATGTTCACCACAGGCTTTCCGATCAAGGACGACCTCCCCGCGCAGATCCGGCTGGTCGGCCGGATTGCGGACTCAGGGGGCGCCGGACTGGTCGTCCGGCCACACCCCTACATGCGGAAACTTTCGGCGGAGATGGTGTCGGAGGCCGACCGGCTCGATGTGCCGCTGTTCACGGTCTCCTCCGACGTGCAGTTCGTCGACCTCATGACCCCACTCCTCGAGAGGATCATCAACGCCGAGCACTGGAGGCTCAAGCGCTCGATCGAGATCCACCGACGCTTCACCGAGCTCGTGCTCGATGGCAAGGGCGTGAACGAGATCTGCCGGACGCTGGCCGACCTGCTCGAGAGCGCGGTAGTGGTCGAGGATGCAAGCTTCCACCTCCTCGCGCACGCAGGCGGCAGCACCGACCCGCACCGCAAGGAGACGATCCTCCGCCAGGGCACGCCCCAGCGCGTGCTGTTCGACCCGCAGATCCAGCGCATGCTCCGCGAGGTCGAGGCCAATCGAGGCCCGGTCAAGGTGCCGGCATTCCCCCACCTCGGCATGTCGCGCGAGCGCCTGATCGCCCCCATCCTGGCTGCCGGCCAGGTGCTCGGCTACATCTCCATCCTCGACCACCCGCCCCACAACGAGGAGCTGGCCTTCATGGCCATCGAGCAGGCGGCGCTCGTGCTTGCGCTTTCGATCGCGAAGGAGCGCGAACTCTCGGAGGTCGAGGGCCGCGTGCGCGGCGAGTTCCTGGAGGACCTGCTGCATGCCACGTACGGTGAGGAATCGGCCGCCCAGCGGCGGGCCCGCCACGTTGGGTATCCGCTTCACGGCAACCACATCGTGATGCTGGTCGACATCGACGACTTCCGCGGTTTCAACCGCTCGCGCCAGGTCTCGGAAGATGCCATCCAGGCGTTGAAGCGCGAGTTCCTGCGCCGCGTGACCGCCGTCGTTCGGGCCAGCCACCCGCGCGCGCTCTTGCAAGGGCGGTCTGACCAGGTCGTCTCCCTGCTGCCGCTGGGAACTGAGGGGGGCGACCACCAGGCCCGGGGCCACGCCCTCGGGCTCGAGGTCCGCCAGGCGATCGCGGACTGGAAACCCGGGTTCACCGTGTCGGTCGGCTTCAGCGGTCCCGCCGAGGCGCCCGCGGGCGTCGCCGGGGCGCTGCGCGAGGTCACTTCGGTGATGGAGTCCCTGGCCCGGTTCAAGCGCTGGGGCCAGGTCGTTGCGGTCCCCGAGCTCGGCCTCACCGGGCTCCTGGCCGCTGTCACCGACGAACGGCTGGTGGACTACAGCCGCCGCCACCTCGGCCCGCTCATCGAGCACGACGCGTCGCGCAAAGGCAGCCTCGTTGCCACGCTGCGCGCCTACCTGGAAACGGGCGAGCAGCAGCAGGCCGCGCAGCGCCTGCGCATCCACCCCAACACGTTGCGGTACCGGCTCGACCGGATCCGCGAGATCAGTGGGGTCGATCTCGAAGACCCTGAAACCCGCCTCAACCTCGCGGTCGCCCTGCGCGTGCAGGCCCTTCTGGGAATGTAGCAACCAGCCAACGAATCGCTATTTCTTTTGGTGGCGGCACACTAGACCACGAAAGCGAATCTGAATACGCTTCAGATCAGTGCCCCCCGCGCAACGTCCATCACGCCTTGCCTGGCCGGGGGAGCTCCCCACGAGCCGGGCGGCCTGCGGCATGGGCTTCGTCGCGACCCCCGGGCTGGGCCACCTGGCGATCTCTTCAGGCGTCGAGGCGCTCGCGCGGCTCTCGCACCGCGGCGGTCTCGACGCGGATGGGAAGAGCGGCGACGGCGCGGGGCTTCTGATCCAGGTCCCCCAACGGCTCCTCGGCGGGGACGTCGCGGTCGCCGTCCTGTTCGACTGGGACGGCCGGGGCAGGGAGATCGTCGACCAGTCAGCTCAAGGCGCCGGCCTGCGGTTGGTGGATTGGCGGCGGGTTCCCGTGGACCCGGCAAGCCTCGGCGAGCGCGCGATGGAGACGATGCCTGAGATCTGGCAGGGGCTCATCGAAAAACCTGACGGGGACGCCGAAGAGTTGGAGCGCCGCCTGTACCGGGCGCGGCGTGCGGCAGAGAGGCGCGCGGCAGAGCAGGGCGCGCGCATATACCTGCCGTCGTGCTCCGGCCGCACTGTCGTCTACAAAGGGTTGATGGCCGGCACGCGGCTCGCCGACTTCTACCTCGACCTGCGCGATCCCGCTTG
The DNA here is from genome assembly GCA_036783075.1 of Candidatus Dormiibacterota bacterium. Taxonomy (GTDB): domain Bacteria; phylum Chloroflexota; class Dormibacteria; order Dormibacterales; family Dormibacteraceae; genus Palsa-870. Next base: position 4,417 of record DAIPXW010000098.1, read on the forward strand.
CGAGAGCCGGCTCTCGGTCTTCCACCAGCGCTACTCGACCAACACGATGCCCGACTGGCGGCTTGCGCAGCCGTTTCGATTCCTGGCTCACAACGGCGAGATCAACACGATCACGGGCAACCGCGCGTGGATGCGCGCCCGCGAAGCCGAGCTCGAGCCCGAGCTGCGCGGCGCCATCTGGCCCGAGGGTTCTGACTCCGCTTCGCTCGACAACGCCCTCGAGCTCCTGGTCCGGCGCGGGTGGGAGGTTTCGGAAGCGCTGATGAGCCTGGTCCCCGACGCATGGGAAGGGCGCGGCGACCTGGCCGCCGCGGTGCGCGACTTCTACCGCTATCAATCGATCCGCTTCGAGCCGTGGGACGGTCCGGCCGCGCTCGCGTTCAGCGACGGCGTGGTCGTGGGGGCCGCGCTCGACCGCAACGGGCTGAGGCCGCTGCGCTGGCAGCGCACGGCCGATGGGCTGGTCGCGGCAGCCTCGGAGGCGGGAGTCGTGAGCATGGCCCCGGAAACTGTCGTCGAGCGCGGGCGGCTCGGTCCGGGCCAGATGCTCCTGGTCGACACGCGCGACGGCTCGCTCCTGCGCGACGCGGACGCCAAGCAGCGTGCGGCCGCGCGTCATGACTACGGCCTGCTCGCGGACCGGGTCCTGGTCCCGGTCGAGCGCCGCCACCTCGACCTCGACGCGCCGGCGGACATCGCGGCGCTGCACCGGCTTCACGGTTGGGGCGCCGAGGACGTGAAGTTCGTGGTCGAGGCCATGGCGGAGACAGGCGCCGAGCCCGTCTACTCGATGGGCGACGACATCCCGATCGCATCGCTCGGCCGCACGCCACGGCGCATCTACGGCTACTTGCGGCAGCGCTTCGCCCAGGTCACGAACCCGGCCATCGACCCGCTGCGCGAGAAGGCGGTCATGTCGCTGCGCGTGCTGCTCGGAGCTCGGCGCGGCACGCTGGAGCCGGAAGGTGGCGTCGATCGCGAGCTGCGCCGCCAGCATCACCCCGCGGTGCCTACAACGGGGGGTGCGCCGGTGGAAGGGCTTCGCCGGGCCGGCGCCAGGGGGTCCTCCCCCGCCTTCGGCAATCGTCTACTCGAGCTTGACTCGCCGGTCCTCGGCGCAGCCGAGCTCGCGCGCGTGCTCGAAGAGGCCACCGTGCTCGACGCGACGTACGCGCCCGATGAGTCCCTGCGCTCAGCGCTTCAACGCCTGTGCCGCGAGGCAGGCGAGGCCGAAGGCGTGATCGCCCTGAGCGATCGGAGGAGCGGGCACGAGAGGTTGCCGGTGCCGATGGCTCTTGCCGCCGGAGCGGTGCACGAGCACCTGCTCGCTTCGGGCGAGCGGATGGCGAAAGACGTCGTCGCGATCGCGGGCGACGTCGTCGACGTGCACGACGTCGCGTGCCTGATCACAGTCGGTGCGACGGCGGTTCACCCCTACCTCGCACTCGCGACCGCGGGCCCTGAAGGTGCGACGCGCTATCGCAAAGCGGTCGAGGCGGGGCTCTTGAAAGTGATGGCGAAGATGGGCATCTCGTGCATCGCGAGCTATCGGGGCGCGGAGGTGATCGAAGCGCTCGGCCTTGGCGCCGAAGTGATGGAGATGTGTTTCCCTGCCGTGCCCTCGCGCATCGGTGGCGCGGACCTGGCCGACATCGAGCGCCTCGCGCGCTCGCGCCCGGACGCGCTGCCCGACCACGGCCGGGTTCGATTCCGCAAATCGGGCGAGCACCACGCGTACAACCCGCTGGCGGTGCGCGCGGCTCAGAAAGCGGCACAGACCGCGGACCCGGAGGCGTTCCGCGAGTGGCGGCGGCTCTCGAGCATGGACGGCCCGCAGTCGCTTCGAGAGCTGATGCACATCAAGCAATGCGCGCGGCCCGTTCCGCTCGAGGACGTCGAGCCGGCGAGCGAGATCGTGAAACGCTTCGTCAGCACGGCGATGTCGTTGGGTGCGCTCTCGCCGGAAGCCCACGAGGCTCTGGCCATCGCGATGAACCAGATCGGTGCGCGCTCCAACTCGGGCGAAGGCGGCGAGGACCCCGACACGTACGGTGACGGTCATGAGCCGAGCCATGGCGTCCGCAGAGACAACCGCGTCAAGCAGGTTGCCTCGGCGCGGTTCGGCGTCACGCCGCGCTACCTCAAGAGGGCCGACGAGCTCGAGATCAAGATCGCGCAGGGCTCCAAGCCCGGCGAGGGCGGGCAGCTGCCGGGCATCAAGGTGACCGACCTCATCGCACGGCTTCGCCACGCGCAGCCGGGGATGCAGCTCATCTCACCGCCGCCCCACCACGACATCTATTCGATCGAGGACCTCGCGCAGCTCATCCACGACCTGAAGACGGTGAACCCCCACGCGCGCATCGGGGTGAAGCTCGTCTCCGAAGCCGGCGTGGGTACCATCGCCGCGGGCGTCGCCAAGGCGCGCGCCGACTACATCCTCATCTCGGGCCACGACGGTGGCACCGGCGCATCACCGCTGTCGTCGATCAAGAACGCGGGGGCCCCGTGGGAGCTCGGCCTCGCCGAGACGCAGAACGTGCTGGTCGCGAACCGGCTGCGCGAGCGCGTCAGCCTGCGCACGGACGGCGGCCTGCGCAACGGTCGGGACGTCGTCGTCGCCGCGCTGCTCGGCGCGGAGGAGTTCGG
>DAIPXW010000099.1:0-7056 GCA_036783075.1 Candidatus Dormiibacterota bacterium
CAGACCGTCTTCGTCGGCATCGCCGTCCACTGCGGCCTGGGCGGCGGGATCTGCAAAACGAGCACCGGCGCGCGGCCCGACCTTCTTCCCGACGAGCCCGGGGGCTACTCCGGGTTCAAAGGGCTTTTCGGCGCGAAGTACGTCGACCCCGCGATCACGGGCGGGCAGGCGGCCGTGAAGGACACCAACGGCGCCGACATCACCGACGGGTTCGGCCAGCCCGGGTTCCCGGGATTCGACAGCATGGTTGCCAGCACCTCGCTTGGATACGTCGCCGCGATGCAGGAGCACGGCGTGCCCGTGACTTACGCGTACATCTCCGATGGTCACCAGAAGCACCCGGGCACGGTGCCGTTCGGCCCAGGCGAAGCCGGCTACGTAGCGCAGTTGAAGTCGTACAACCAGGCATTCGCGGATTTCTTCGCCGGCCTCGCCGCCCACGGGATCACTCGCCGCAACACCGTTTTCACCTTCACGTCGGATGAGGGCGATCACCTCATCGCAGGGCCGCCGACGCCCGCCAACTGCGACGGCGTCAACGTCCCGTGCACCTACTCGAAGATCGGCGAGGTGGCGGCCAACATCAAGGCACTCATCTCGACCGAGACGGGGATCACGACTCCGTTCACCGTCCACTCCGACTCGGCCCCGAATTTCTACATCACCGGCAACCCCTCGCAGACCTCAGCGACGACGCGTGACCTCGAGCGCGCTGCGGGGACGGTGACCGCGGTCAACCCCTACAGCGGCGCCACCGAGGTCGTCGACAACTACCTCGCCGACCAGACGGAGATGGGGCTGCTCCACATGATCACGTCCGACCCCAAGCGCGACGCGACGTTCACCATGTTCGCGAAGCCGGATTACTTCCTGAGCACCTTTCCACCCACGACCGCGATCAACCCGGCCTTTAACTGGAACCACGGAGACATCGCCCCAGAGATCAATACGACATGGCTCGGCGTCGTCGGGCCGCACGTGAAGAACCTCGGCGTGACCGACCGGCTCTGGACCGACCACTCGGACATCCGGCCGACGCTCATGGCGCTGACGGGCCTCCGCGACGATTACGCACACCAGGGCCGTCCGATCACCGAGATCTTCAACGGCATCGGCGAGGACGGCCACGGCGAGGAACTCTCCCGCCTCGCCGCGCTTTACAAGCAGATCAACGCACCCGTCGGGCAGCTCTCGCTCGACAGCGTGAAATTCGCGACCGCCGCGACCCTGACCAGCACGCCCGGCGACGCGACCTACCTCGCGGCCGACGCGACGATCGCAGGCTGGGCCGCGCGACGTGACGCGCTCGCCGCCAAGATCATCGTGCTGCTCGATCCGACGGCGCCGGGCGGGCACCTCAGAAACGAATCGCGAGTCCGCGAACTTTCCGCGCAGGCGCAGAGCCTGCTGAACGAGGTTCACGCGGCGGCCGCGTAATCCCCGTGTTCGTGAGGGCCGGCGACCGCCGGCCCTCACGACTAGACTCGATCCAATGATCGCGATGCGCGCCTTCGTCCTCCTCGGCGCGGTGACTTCGATGCTCATCACCGGTCCGGCCACCGCGCCCGCCGCCGAAACTCCCCCACAGGCAGGGCCGGCGACGGCCGCGACCGCCGACTATTTCCAGTACCCGCTGCCGACCTGGCAGCCGCACTGCCTGTCGTTCGGCAGTCCGTGGCGACTCTGCAACGGGACGGTCCTGCGCGCCTGTCCGTCAGGGGCGGTCTGGCTGCACACAGGCGTCGACATCAAGACCGGAATCCAGCCGGTGATGGCCGCGGCCAACGGTGTGATCGCCGGCTACATCGTGGACCCGGTTTTTCGCGGGGGCGTGCTCATCAGGCACTCGACTGCACAGGGTGTCGTGCTCACGCAGTACTGGCACGTGTGGCCGCGGCCCGGCTTTCGGGTCGGCACCGTGGTGACTCGCGGTGAGGTGTTCGCCGACGTTGCGGACATGGGCGCCCAGACCCACCTGCACTTCGCCGTGTTCCGGGGCGATTACGAACCGAACGCCTGGCGTGGAGCGCTGCCGCCGACCGCGTGCTCGGGGTTTCCCGCGTTCCCCTACCGGTTCATCGAGCCGAACGCTTTCATCCAGGCGCACCTGCAGCCGGTCTTCGTACAGATCCACAGCCGCCAGTGCCGCCTGACTGTGGAAGGCGACCTGTGAAGCGCTAGGCGGAGCGCTTTTCGAGGAGCTCGGCGATGGAACCTTCGAACTTGGCCAGGCGCCTGTGAACCTCGATCACCTCGTCTGAGCTGACGGGGTCGGTCGGGTCGATGTCCCGACGGTGCTCGGTCCACTCGGAGCCGCACTCGCACCGGTGGAACAGGTAGCGATCGGTGTGGGAGCGGTACGTGTAGACGGAGGCATCTTTCCTGCGCCGCCCGCAGGCACATTTGCCTTTGTCTGGTTCCAGCTTGGACTTTTGCAATGACGTGTTCCTTGACCTATATAACGAACCGGGAATCAGTTTCGTGTCAGGGTACACCGGGCGTCCGCCGATTGGAACCCTAAAGAGAATGTAAACGTCTCCTCTCCTTCGGGAGTCTTCAGGGTGAGGGAGCGACCTGCTGAGCGGCGTTCAGGTCGTTGACGAGACCGTCTAGATCCCTCAACCGGTCCGCGCGCGCGGCGTGCTCGAGCGACTGGTACTGCGAAAGCACGTCGACAAATCCCTCGCCGACCTCGTAGCCGTGCTTGCGCAGGAGCTCGCGGCCCCGCTCGCCCAGGCCCGAAACCACGTCCCGGACCGTGCTGTCGGGCCCGAACGCCTTAGGCACTCGGTGGGGGTTCCAGCTTGTGAAGGATCACGCGGTGCCCGTGCCAGTGGTCCGGCGCGCCGGCCGGCTGGTCCCCCAGGTAGCTGAGCTCGAGGCACCACACTCCGTCGACCTGCACCGGCCCGACCGACAGCTTCACCTTCGGGTTTGCGCGCTGCAGAGTCTGGATCAGCGCCACGCCGTACAGAACCAGCGCGCCCGGAAGGTTGTTGGTGTTGATCCGCCCGCCTTCGCTGGAACCGTCGACCCCGGAGGTGCGGGAACCAAGCGCGTGAGTCACGCCGAATAGATTAGTTGCTAGAGGTTCCGAGCTCTCCGCCCAGCGGATGCCGCGCCTTCAGCGCGGCTAGGATCGCGCCGACGGTCGCTTCGTAGCCGAGGCGTCCCGTGTCGAGGACCAGGTCGTAGTGCGCCGGCAGGTTCCGGTCGTGGCCGTAAACCTGCTTGATGTACGCCGTCCAGTTTTCGTCGGTCAGCTTTATCCGGCGCTTCGCCTCATCTTCGGAGACAAGGTTGAACCGCCCCATGATGGTCTTCGCGCGGATCTCGGTCGCGGCGCGCAAGAACACGTGAAGCGCACCGGGAAAGTCGCGCAGGATGTACGCGCCGCCGCGCCCGACGATCACGACGTTGCCCTCGCGCGCAGCCTCCTGGATGACCTGCTGCGTGATGTGCAGCACGGCCTTGCGCGTGTCGAAGGTGGCATCGGCGTTGGGCGGGTTCCAGGCTGCGGCCTCGGGCGGGATCAGCGGCTCAGTGCTGGCCGATCCGAGCGCGACCAGCAGCCGGGCGAGCAGCGAGCCGGGCTGCTCGTCCTCAGCCTCGACCTCCTCCTTGGGAAGCTGAAGCCGGTGAGCAACCTCGTCGATGATCCTGGATTCGAGCAGGTCGGCACGCAGCTCCCGGGCGAGCATCCCACCCACCGTGGTGCCCCCCGCCCCGAACTGCCGCCCGATCGTGATGACCGGCATCTAGCGCGATCAAATCTACTTCACCAGGTGGGTTCGTAGAGGCCCGGGAACTTGGTGACCGTGCCGTCGCCGTGAACGACGAAGATCGTGGTCGGCTCCGGTGCCTGGGCGGTCGGGCTCTGGTAGGCGAGCGCGAAGTCCCCGCCACCGGGCATCGCCACGAATCCGCCGTAGGTGGCCGTTCCGTCGTCGCTCCAGACCGTGTTCCCCGAACGATCGACGACCGCCAGGTGTGACGGCAGGCCCGCCGAGACCCAGGGCACGCGCATAACGAGTACCAGCGAGTCGTCGCCGCTGAAACCAAGGACAGCGACCGTAGGATCGAGCGAAACAACCACAGAGCCGTCGGAGACCCGCCGGATGACTGTCGATGCGGCGCTCGGGCCGGTCTGTCCGCTCGACGTACTCGAGTTCTCAGCCGTGAAAGCACCGTCGGCGCTCGCGATGACGCTCGCGAGGGCGCCGCTCGCGTACGTGTTGTGCGCAATGACGGTGCCGTCGGACAGCTTCACGATCCACATCTCGGAGGGATATGAGATCGTGGTGCGAACCACGATCGCCCGGTCGTTCTTGAAGCTGCAGGCGGCGAGGCTGACCCCCGTCTGCCCGACATTCAGGTCGTGTGCGACGACCATCACCCGTTTGATCGCTTCGCCGGGTAGCGCCGTCCACAACGTGTAATCGAGCGTCTGCTGGTCGAAAGTCATGCTGCACACGTGCTGGTTGTCATCGGCCCAGAGGGTGCTGTAGGCGCCCGCAAGGGTGCTGGGTGCGGCGACAGGCTGGCCGAGCCGGTCGAGGAACTGCCAGTTGCCCCCTTTTGCGTCCAGGCCGATGGCGAAAGACTGGCCGTCGGGCGCCATCCGGGCGTTTGACACGTCGTTGAGCTTCACGGTTCCGCGAGGCTGGCCAGTCCAGTCGTAGCCGATCAGCCACGTCGGGTGTTTGGGGTCGTGGACGTACAGCAACGGAACTCCAGCCGGCGGAGGGCCGAAGTCGGTGACCGGGGAAGCGGTCGGGCTGCCGGCCGGCGAAGCTGTCGGCGCACCCACCGGCGACGGCGCGTGGTGTGCGAGCCGCTGCGACATCAAGCCGGCGACCACCAGCACGCCGAGCAGGATCGCGGCCGCGACGGCAAGCCATTCCAGGTTTGGCGCCCTGCGCGGCTGCTGCGCCACCGCCGCCACCACGCTCGGGCGCAGCCCGACGACCGGCGGATTCGCCGCCTGTTCCTTCTCAAACGCTGCTCGAATCTCGGAACGCAGGTCGTCCATCAGTCCATCTCCAGTCCGGGACGCAGCTTCTTCGCCGCCCGGTAGACGCGAGTCTTCGCGCCCGCGGCGCTCAAGCCGAGCACCGTTCCGACCTCCTCCAGTGGCAGGTCGAGGTAGAAATGCAGGAACAGGACGAGCCGGTCGTCCTCTGGAAGGCGCGCCAGGGCGCGCTCGATGTCCACGCTGTCGGTCTCTGCCGGAAGGTCGGTGCGGTCGATCTGCGGCCTTCGCTCGACCGACCACCACCGGCCGCGCCTCACGCTTCGGCAATGGTTCGCGACGATGGCGAGGAACCAGGCGCGGGCCGAATCCCGGCCGTGCAGCTGGCCCAGCTTTCGCCAGGCCTTGAGCGCCGACTCCTGCACGGCGTCTCGCGCTTCGTCCGGGTCGCGCAGAATGGCGAGCGCGGTGCGGTAGCCTGCCTCGAGGTGCAGTCCGACGATGGCGTCGAAGTCCGCCTCCCGCTCCGCCGTGCCGGTCATCGCGATCTGCTGCACAAGCCCTCACCAGTAAGACGCAGGCTCGAGCACTTTGGTTTCAGAAAGTCACCAGAGCGGCGCGTACCGTCCGCTGATGGCGGTGGTGCTGCCGTCGCCGCGAACAATCAGGATGTCGTTCAATGGATCTGACACCTCGTGGCACACCCCGTACGGTGCGGCGCCGCAGTGAGCCGGTTCGTACCTCGTCGGCGCGCGCACCGCGAGGGCAAAGCCGCTGCCATCAGGCTGCACAGTCGACCTGTACAGGGACTCCGGTCCGCCATAACTCCAGACCACACGGCCCGAACTCCAGTCGATGACAGCGAGGTGCGAGGGCGCCTGGCCGCTCTCAAGTTGGGTCGAAACCAGCACGAGCGAGCCGTCCGCACTGAAATCGAGGACCTGGAACGACGGGTCCAGCCCGGCGACGGAGGCCCAGTCGGCGACGCGCCTGATGATCGTCGTGGCGGCTCCCTTTGGATTCAGGCCTTGCGCGTAGGACGAGCTCTCCGCGAGGTAGGTCCCATCGACGCTCGCAACCACGGTAACGACAGAGGTGTTCGCGTATGTGTGATGGGCGAGGACCTTACCGTCCGATAACCTCACAACCCACAGCTCGGTCGGCCACCAGATCGTGGTGCGCACCAGGACGGCAAAGTCCTGGCGGACGCTGCAACCGGCCACGCTGATGCCGGTTTGCCCGAGCCCAGGGTCATGCGCGATGACAGCCACCGCTTTTGACGCCTCTCCTGGAAGCACGATGCTCAGGCCCCACACGTAGGTCTGTTGATCCAGGGTTACAAGGCATTGGTGCAGGTTGTCGTCCGCCCACGTGCCGCCGACGCTGTCAGAAGCTACGCCGGCGCCTGTGATCGGTCGCCCGAAGCGGTCGAGGAAGATTCCGGAACCACCCGTGCCGCCGGCACCGAGCTGAAACGTCGAGCCGTCTGGGGCCATGGTCAACGCCATCGACCGGTCGAGGGCCGCGGGCGGTTTCACCGTCCCGCGTGGCCTGCCGGTCCAGTCGAACCCAATGAGCCACGAAGCCTGGTCCGGGTCGTGCACGTAGATCAGCGGGACGCCTGCGGGAGGAGGTCCGTAATCCTTGACCGGGGTGGGCTTGGGGGTCGCCGCTTCGCCCGTTCCCTGGACGCCACACCCGGTCGCCAACCCGACCGCGACCACCGTGAGGAGCAGCAAAGCGGCGAGGGCGCCGGACCACCTCATGTCGAAGTCCAAGCTGGACCGGGCCGCCGGCCACGGCTAGGGGCTTTCGGCCCGGTTCGTTCGATGCGACGAGGCTTTGGGTCGCCCCTCACCCTGACCCGGCGCGCCAGGCGCGAGCAGGACGCGCTAGCCGCGACCTGCTGATTGCTCCCCCGCAGCGGGAGAAGGAATTGCTACTCCAGGTAGTCCCTCAGCTTTTTCGAGCGGGAGGGGTGGCGCAGCTTGCGCAGCGCTTTCGCTTCGATCTGGCGGATGCGCTCGCGGGTAACGCCGAACCGCTTGCCCACCTCTTCCAGCGTGCGCTGGTGCCCGTCGATC
>DAIPXW010000100.1:0-7036 GCA_036783075.1 Candidatus Dormiibacterota bacterium
GGGCCAGGATCCTGTCGTGAAGCGACATCGCGCGGTGTTCCATGCAGCAAACGATGGCTTCGGTGAGTGAATTTGCGCTGTGAGAACACTGGGGCTCTCCTGAGAGTCCGGCGGTCCGGCGATCAGCTGGCAGGTCGCGATCCAGGATCTGACATCGACGAACGCCTGCGACACTCCGTCAACCGGTGTTCGCGATGGCAAGCGCCGTTATCTGACCCCAAACGCCGGGCACGCCCCGTTCGGCGACCACGCTCAACCGAGCGGGTGCAAGCAGCGAGTCCAACTTGTCTCTTTCATGGAATCGCTTGGGTCGCAAGATCCGGAAGACCCATCGCATCGGGCCTCTCGCGATGAAGTCGGCGAGTACCCACCGGCCAACAGGCGTGAGCACCCTGGCAATCTCCGCGATGCCCGTGCGCTGGTCCGCCCAGTGATGAAAAGTCATCGTGCTGAAGACGAGATCAAATTGATCGTCGGTGAAAGGAAGCTGCTCGGCGGTCGCGTGGAGAAATTCCATCCGGCTGCTCGGAGCAAGGGCGCTCCGAGCGTGCTTCACCATCTCGCGCGCTGCGTCCACTCCATACAGCCGCGCGCCGGGAAACCGCTCCTCTGCCGCGCGCAGCAACCGGCCCGTTCCGCAGCCTAAATCGAGGATCGCCACGGGACGTGCGACTTGCTCGGCGGCGAGATCGAGAACCGCCTTCTGGACGGGCTCGAAGATCCTGCGCTGCAGGTGATGTTGGTTGTACGTCGGAGCCCATTCATTGAAGCGCTCTACATCGCGATGCATCAGGCGCAGCTTATCCCGCCATGGAAGCGGACACCGGGAGCGGGAAGGGAGGGATCCGAAACCCGCACGAAGCCGAGCACTCAGCTTCGAACCACTGAGGCGGTGGCTCGCTCCGCTGCGCCTCTCAACGTTGTGCCTTACCTCCCCAGAACGATGCGAAATCACCTGTGGAGTCGGCCGACGATCCAGAATGCCGGGATGGTCGCCAACCACAGCACAAGACTGATGGTGAGGATCGTCAAGACGAAATCGCTCGGGCCAAACAGTCCGGAGACTGCGTCCACGGGGTTGTCATCCGGCGACGCGATGACCGCAGTGGCCGGAATGATCAGGCGCAAAGCGCCGAGCACTGTCGCCCACACAGCGGCAGCCCTGAGTTTCGGGTGAGTCGAGCGCAGCCACCACAGGCACCAGGTTCAAGAGGCCAGGCGAGAGTAGGAGGAGGAGCAGGCCTGTTGAACAGCTGGCATGGGCACCAAGGCCGGGGAGTAGGTAGTTACCGGCATCGACGCTACAAAAGCCAGAGTGGTACTCCGCTCGATCACCGAGGACGTTGGTAAGCGGCACCGTGACGATCGGGATGAGCAGTATCCACAGAAGCGGCAGATACCATCGCGATGCCGGCGGCGGCTGCGGGCTGACACCGGGTGGCGGTGGCTCGGCGCTCAGGGCAGCAGCCTGAGCCTCCTCGAGGGATGGGAAGGTACCCAACAGGGAATCTTCCCCTTGAGCGTGATGTCGATAGGCAAGGAACGACCCGCCCCTTGAAACGATTCGGCCAACAGTGGCTTGTGCACCAAGAACGTCGTATTCGACAACCGAGTAACTCCCATCGCCGGCCACAAGGAGCTCGGGCATTCGTAGCGAACGTTCTGTAGTTGGCTCGCTCTGCGGTGGCGGCTCGGCGCTCACGGCAGCAGCCTAGTCCCGTTTGGGCAACGCTACGCCGGGCTGTTCTTAGCCTCGTGAATTGTGTCGCGCCCTTCTTGTTGCCAGGAGTCGGCGCGAGCGAGGCGCTCCTTCTCACTTGGCCCGAACTCGTGGCTCGCGTCCGCACCCAAAAGAGCGCATCGATTGCGCGATATCTAGGCGATCGTACGACCTGTTGTCGGGCCCTCGGCGGCGATCCGTCGCAACACTGCACGCGTTGCGGCAGCCGCGTGATCCCAGGTGAAGTCGGCGGAACGCCGCCTGCCGGCGGCGCCGAGCTTCTCGCGCAGCGACGCGTCGGCGAGCAAATGCGCCAGCCCGTCCGCGATTGAGCCCACGTCCTCAGGATCGACCAGGATGGCGGCTCCATTCGCGACCTCCGGCAGCGCTCCGACATTGCTCACGACACAGGGCACCCCGTAGGCCATCGCCTCCACCAGCGGCAGGCCGAAACCCTCATAGAGGCTCGGGAAGGCGAGGACACCCGCAGACTCATACAGCGCGGCGAGGTCCGCGCCATCGACGTGGCCGACGTAGCGCACTCCGGGTTCGGCGGCGATCTGCGTGAGCGTATCGCCATACGCCCACCCTGGACGGCCGGCGATCACAAGCGGTGGGGCGTCCGTTCGGGCCCGAAGTTGCCGGTAGGCGGCAAGCAGCCGGGGGTAGTTCTTGCGGGGCTCAACCGTGCTGACGGCAAGGATGTAACCCGGATCGAGGCCAGGCGGCAGCGGGCCGGCCGGCGGCAGAGGCGTCACGCCGAGTGGGATGACCGTCACTTTTCTGTCCAACCCGGGGATCGGATAGCAGCTCAGGAGATCCTGTCGGGTCGTCTCCGAGATCACCAGGACTGCAGCCGCCTGGCGCAGAGCCGGGCCCATGACCGTGCCCATGTAGGCGCGCTGCTGCCACGGAACCTCGGCAGGACGCAGCTTGTACGCGAGGTCGTAGACGCACATTACGGCCGGAGGCGCGCCGGTACGCCGCCGGGGCGGGCTCGGCCAGTAGGGATAGAGGATGGCGTCGCACGCGAGCTGCGTTTCGATGGTCGGAAGCCACAAGGCTTTCAGTGCAAGCTCATGCCTGTAGCTCGACAGAACGGCTTCGCAATCAAGCCCCTCGAGGGCTGGAGGGCGCTCGCGGCTGCAGAGGAGGGTGAACTCATCCGCGCCGCGGCCGGTGACGAGCGCCCTGGCCAGCTCCACCGTGACCGTAGTCATGCCCACTCGCAGCGGCCGCCAGCATGCTGTCACGTCGATCGCGAACCTGGCCATGAGGGGACTGTACCGAGACGGCGCCGTAAGAGGTGGTTGGGTCTCGGACCCCCTCTCTTTTGCCCGCGGTCGCGAACCGTGTTCGCCTTCTGATTAACACTGCGTTCGATTACGTGTACGGATGGTCGGAGCGGGAGGCAGAAGGTCGGTGTGCTCTGACCAATAGGTTGAGACGCGGGAAAGGGGAGGGTTGCCTTCCGTCGATTGGCAGTAGAGGGTTCGGATCGCGTGAGGTGACGGTAATGCCCCGCGCGCTAATGGGCGAGATGCTGGTTATGCCAGACTGCGCCGCACCATGAGCGGTGAGACTCAGTCGGGAACGATTCGCAACGTCAATAGGATGACCGATCACCGTCTGTGGGATGACGCTGGGCGGGAATGGCAGCGGGTCGAAACCGGACTGTCGCGTGAACGTGCCGCACAGTTGCTAAGCAATCCAGTCGTGCGCGTGGGAGTGCATGACGATTTCGGACTGCCGCTGCGGTGGGTGGATTCAACGGAGAAAGAAGCCGTATGGCGGAATCAGGTCGAGCCGGAATCTGCCAAACCCAAGATTCGAGCGGGACATAAGTCAAAGACGCGTTATTCGAGGACTCGCCTCTTTGAAGCTTCACTTTGGAGAAGCGGCCCGGACGAGATGGTGATACTCGCGTGGGATTAGTTATAGCGGCCCGATAAGGTATGTGCTAGGAGCGCTATAAGCGGGAAGGGAGGGATTCGAACCCTCGAGGGAGCTTTACACCCCCTACCCGCTTAGCAGGCGGGTGCTTTCGGCCACTCAGCCACCTCCCCGGCGCGCCGCGGATCGTCGCTCGATTCTATCCGCCTCAACCGCTCTCCATACTTAACTCAGGATGGAGGCTCCAGGCGGACCAGGCGCGCGTCCCATGTGGGGCCCGGGGCGAAAGATCGCGTTTGGGGCGGCGCCCGGGCCGAAGAGCAAGCTCTGGTACACGCTAGCCCAAGGTTCGCTGAGCGAGGTCTTTTTTCCGTTCCTCGACCGCGTCGCGCTGCACGAGCTCCGCTTCTTCGCGTCGGCGGGCGGCGCGCCTCCGGTCGACGACTCGGCCGATGGGCAGCACACGGTCAGCTGGCTCAGCCCTGGAGTGCCGGCCTTCACGGTCGACAGCACCCACCACGAGTACCGGCTGACCAAGGAGTTCTTCTCCGACCCCGACGAGAACGCGCTCATCGTCGCAGCCACCTTCACGCCTGAGCTTCCCGACGTCCGTCTCTACATGCAGGCCTCGGCGCACTGGCAGCCCGGCACGGAGGGCAACTTCGGGCAGGTCATCGACACACATCCGCCCGCTCTCTTGATGCGCCAGCAGGACGTGTGGATCTGCATCGTCGGACCGTTTACGCGCGGCACGGTCGGGTACTACCGCAGCTCTGACCTCCAGATCGACCTCAACGACGGCGACGGATACCTGACCACCGCCTACGATCGCGCCGGGCCGGGAAACGTCGCCGTGGGTGCGGAAATCGGCATCCGTGCTGGCTCCTTCCAGATCGCGATCGGCTTCGCGCACTCGCGGGCCGACGCCGAGGAGGTCGCGCGCGCGGCGCTGCAGAAAGGCGCAGGCAGCATCCGCCAGTCTTTCGAGCGCGCCTGGCGCGCGCAGCCGGACATGCCCCAGGCGCTCGGGAAGGTCAGCGGCGACGAGGGCCTGCTCGCGCGCGCATCACTGACGGTGCTGCGCTGCCTCGAGGACAAGTCGCACGCCGGGGCCTTCATCGCTTCGCCATGTGCGCCGTGGGGTGAGACGAACCACGACGGCAACCACGTCTATCACCTAGTCTGGCCGCGCGACCTGTGCCGTATCGCCACCGCGCTGCTGGACGCCGGTGACAGCGCCGCGGCGCTGCGCGCCTTTCGCCATCTCCAGACGCACCAGCGACCCGACGGCGGTTGGTACCAGAACTGGTTCCTCGACGGCACACCGCACTGGAACTCGACGGAGCTCGACCAGGTCGCGCTTCCGATCCTTCTCGCCTGGCGGTTGGGCGTCGCGAGCTGCCTGGACCACGACCCCTACCCGGTGATGGTGCGGCCGGCCGCACAGTTCATCGTCCGCGAGGGACCTCTGACGCAGCTCGACCGCTGGGAGGACCTCGGCGGCCTGTCGCCCTCCACCCTCGCGGCCTGCATCGCAGCCCTCATCGTGTCCGCAGAGTTCGCGCACGAGGCGGGCGAGCACGTCGCCGCAGGTCACCTGCGCGCGGTCGCGGACTACTGGAACGACCGTGTCGAGACATGGTGCTCGACGCCCGCCGGGCAGTACGTGCGCCTGGCGGGAGACCCGGATCACCGGCCGACACAAGGCGCCATCGCCCCGGAGTTTCTCGAGCTCGTCCGTTACGGCCTGCGAAGGCCGAAGGACGAACGCATCCTCCGTAGCCTGCAGAGCGTCGACACCTCGCTCAAGGCGAGCCTCCCCGCCGGTCCGAGCTGGAGGCGTTATACGGGCGACGTGTACGGAGAGCACGACGACGGCTCGCCCTGGGATGGAGGCGGGCGTGGGCGGCCGTGGCCTGTTCTCACCGCCGAGCGCGCCCGGCACTTCTTCTCGATGGGCCTTCCGGCGGCCGAGCTTGTCCGCACGCTGGAGGGGTTCGCCGGGCAGGAGCTGATGCTGCCCGAGCAGGTCTGGGACGCACCCGACATCCCGAGCCGCGGGCTGCAGCTCGGCCGCCCCAACGGATCGGCCACGCCGCTCGGTTGGGCGCATGCGGAGTACCTGGAGCTTCTCGTCACCATCGCGCTCGCCGGTTTTCCGGACATCGTCATGCCCGCGCGTCGCCGCTACACCGAGGGGCACGCCCACGAGCCCGCTTTCGTCTGGTCGCACAAGCATCAGATCACGCGGCTGCTGCCCGGCCGGCGGTTGCGCGTGCAGCTGCCGCGGCCGGGAGCGGTGCACTACTCGTTCGACGACTGGAAGACTTTCAGCGAGGTCGACGCCGTCGACACCACCCTGGGCGTGTGGGTCGCCGATGTTCCGACCAACAAGCTCGCGTCAGGCGAGACGTTCTCATGGACGGCCCACTACATGACCGGGTGGGAGGGCAAGAACTTCACGATGACGGTGGAGTGAGCAGCCGGCGCCCTCACCCCTAAACGGGAGAGGGAAGTGCTCAGCGCTCGTCCGGGGGGTCCAGGTCGTCCAGGCGCAGCTCGCTGCCCGCGTCTTCGTCGAACTGGCTGTGCAGCTCGCCGCAGTCGGCGCAGCGGTAGTACTCCCCGACGAAGCCTTTATGCCACACCGAGTAGCTGACCACCCCTGGCTCCTCGACCAGAATCTCCTGCTCTAGGCGGTAGATCACCTGCTCCCAGCCGCCGATCTCGATGTCGTCGTCGAGCACCACCACGCAATAGGGGTGCGGCTCGCCCCAGACCATCGTCACCTCGCCGCGGCGCTCGTCGTCGGCGTTCACGATCGACCATGCCTCGGCCGCTTGAGCCCGCGTGCTGCGGACTAGCCGCAGCTGCGCCCAGAACCTCTCGGCCGACTCGCGCTCCGCCTTGTCATGCTCGGCCTGCGCCTCCTGGAACGCGCTCCACATCCGCAGCAGGTGGTTGCGGAACCGGTGGTACGTCGGCAGCAACTTGGGCTGCTGCTTGGGGGATCCGATCAGCTGCTCGAAAGCGTGCTCGAAAGCCGCCTCGACACGCTCCTGCCGGTCCGCCACGTCGGGAGCCCAGCTCTCGTCCTCTGACAGACGCATGCTCTCGTTGAGCACGACCTCGAAGTCCAGCCAGTCGTCGCCGAACTCGGGAACGAAGACGCTCTCGACGAGATCGGCCAGCCGGTGCTCCTCGAGGAGCGCCGGGGTCACCTTGCCCCGGGCGTCAGGCCACCCCTTCCAGCCCATTACGTTGTGGATCCAGTAGTCGAAGATCGTGACCGCGTACTGGAGGGCGGCCGGAGACGCCCAGATGCCGGCCGGCCAGGTCCGTTTCCCGGCCCGCACCTTGTTGTAGAGGGCGATGACCTGCTCTTCGTCTAGGTATTCGGTTTCCACGGTCCCCCCAACTATA
>DAIPXW010000101.1:0-7023 GCA_036783075.1 Candidatus Dormiibacterota bacterium
CTGATCGACCTGGGTCCGGAAGGCGGAGAGAAGGGCGGCTACGTGATCGCCGAGGGGACGCCGGAGCAGCTTTCGGCCAACCCGAGGTCCGCCACGGGCGAGTTCCTGCGCGGCGCCCTCCAGCGCTCGAAGCATCCTGTCGGGCAGTCGAACGGCGCGGTCCGGTCGCGCCGCTCGAAAGTCGCCGTCGGCTGATCGCTCGACCCTGAGCACGAAACCCGACACGACCTACGGCGCGCTGATGCGCGTGCCTGGCTTCACGCGCCTTTACGCCGGGCTTCTCCTGGGTCGTATGGCCGGGTCGATGCTGTTCGTGGCCCTGGTCCTGTTCGTTCTGCAGCGCTACCACTCGCCGCAGCTCGCGGGCGCGACCGCGTTCATGGCCGCGCTTCCGGGCATCGTGGTCTCGCCGCTGGCCGGAGCCATGCTCGACCGCTACGGCCGCGCCCGCCTCGTCGTCCTGGACTACGTCGTGGCCGCGGTTGCGTTGGGCCTCATCGCGAGCCTGTCCGGTCTACACCTGCTGGCAGCGCCCATGCTCCTTGCCATCGTAGCGGTCGCATCGCTCACCAACCCGCTGAGCTGGGCTGGAGCGCGATCGCTCTTTCCGATCCTCGCGCCCAGGCACCTGTGGGAGCGGGCCAACGGGCTCGACAGCAGCGGGCACGTCGTGGCCACTCTGCTCGCGTCGCCGCTCGCGGGTGCGCTGGTGGGTTTGCTGGGCGGGGAGTGGGCGCTGGCGGTGTCAGGCGCGGTCTACATGGCCGCGGCGGCGGTCATGTTGCGACTACCCGACCCGCGTGGTGGCGCCGCCCAGGTGGGATCGGTGCTCAGCAACGCGTGGCAGGGCCTCGTCTACACGCTGCGCAACCCGACATTGCGAGGCCTGGCGTTGACGGTCAGCATGTACAACATCGGCAACGGCCTGCTTGCCATCGCGGTCCCGGTGCTCGTTCTCAGCCGCCTCCACCACGGACCGACGACGGTTGGCCTCCTCTGGGGAGGCATGGGGGCGGCCGGACTTGCCTCGGCTCTCGTCGCCGGCCGCTTCTCGAGCGAGGGCCGCGAGCGTCAGATGATGCTCGCGTCGATCCTTCTCGCCGCGGTCGCGACAGCGCTGCTTCCGTTCGCCGGCAACATCTTCGTGGTGGCGGGGGCCATCGCCCTGTTGGGCCTCGCCAACGGGCCGTTCGACATCGGGCTCTTCACCCTGCGGCAGAGGCGAACCGATCCCGCGTGGTTCGGTCGGGCGTTCGCGGTGTCGATGTCGCTCAACTCGGTTGGAAGCCCGATCGGCTCCGCGCTCGCGGGCCCGCTCATCGGTTGGGCGCTGAACATGGCGCTGTGGACGGCCGTGGTCGCGACACTGGCGGCGGCCGTGTTCCCGATGCTCGCGGTACCGGCCCGCGATGACGCGGTAACGAGGGCCTGATGAGCATGCGCTCGCGGGCGATGCTCGCGGTCGTCCTAACGATCGGGTTCTACGTCCTCGCGCTCGGGCTCATCGCGGGGCTCATCGCGGTCCTGTTCATACCCAACATCCCGGGTCGCCTGTTCGGTTTCTGCCTGGTCGGGGCGGCGTTGATCGCGATCTCGATCGTGCCCTGGCCGCGCCGGTTCGTGCCGCCGGGCCCGCAGCTGAACCCCGCGGGGCAGCCGCGCCTGTTCGCCGAGCTTCAAGGCGTGGCCAACGCGGTGGGTGAGGCGATGCCCACGCACGTGTACGTCACCCCCGAGATGAACGCCGGTGTCCTGCAGCGTGGGCGGCGGCGTGTGATGGTCCTCGGCCTGCCGCTAATGCAGGTCATGACCGTCGCCCAGATGCGCGCCGTCCTGGCGCACGAGTTCGGCCACTACCTCGGCGGAGACACTCGCCTCGGCCCGTGGATTTACCGCACGCGGGAGGCGATCGAACGGACACTTCGCTTCGCGTCAGGGCAGAGCGCCGTGCTGCAGCTGCCCTTCCTCCTTTACGGCCGCATGTTCCTGCGCGTGACACAGGCCGTGTCGCGCCGCCAGGAGCTGGCCGCCGACGAGCTCGCGGCTCGCACGGTCGGGGCCGCATCGATGATCGAAGGCCTGCGCGCCCTGGCGCGAGGCTCGATCGCGTGGAACGCGTACTGGAGACAGGAGGTGGTGCCGCTCCTCGAGGCGGGCTTTCAGCCTCCCGTGGCAGAGGGGTTCTCGCGCTTCCTGGCCGAGCCCCATCTGGCAAGCCGCATCGCGGAGGCGGCGGAGCGTCAGCTCGCGCCGCGCCGCACCGATCCATACGACAGCCACCCGCCGGACGCTGAGCGCATCGCCGCACTCGGCGCGTTGCCGCCGGGCCCTGTAGGACAGGAGGGGCCTTCTGCCGTGTCGCTGGTGGAAGGCGTCGCGGCCATCGAACCGGCCCTTCTTGCGGGCCTTCTGAAGCCGGGCGTCCAGCTCAGGCCGGTCAGCTGGGAGCAGGCGGGCGCCGTCGCGCTGCTGCCGGGCCTCCGCGAGCGCGTGCGACGGCAGGCGGTCCTCGTCGGCGGCTACACCGTCGGCTGGCTGCCCGAGCTCCTCAAGTACGCCGACCGGCTCGGGTTATCGGAAGCCGGCGCCATGGGCCGGCAGCTCGCCCCGGCGCAGGTCCGGGCCATGGGCTTCGGGCTCGCAGGCGCGGCTTTCGCCAACGCGCTGGCGCAGAACGGGTGGTCGATCGAGTCGCTGCCCGGCCGCCCCGTCACCTTGCGCCGCGGCGGCGTTGCGCTCGAGCCGTTCGCCGAGGTGGACAGGCTTGCACGCGGCGAGGTGGGTGCGGAGGTCTGGCAGCGCCGATGCTGGGACCTTGGGATCCGGGACCTGAGCCTGGCTCCCGGCTAGCCTCAGATCAGCCCGCTGGCGAACAGGGTGACCACGCCGCCGATCAGGTTGACCACGATGCCGACGACGCCACCGATCATCCGGCCGCGCTGGATGGCGCGAACTCCGTTGATGAGGCCGATGATCGGCAGGATCGGGAAATAGAAGTTGGCAAAGAACGGCACCACGATTGAGACCAGGCCGAAACCGATCGACCACGCCGCCGCGCCGCTGAACTGGTACATGAGGGTTGCGCCGCCGGCCGCGGCCACGGCCACGGGCATGATCGGTGCGGGCATCTGGCCCGCGGCGTAGCCGGCCGGCGCCTGGTACTGGCCCGGCGGTGGCTGATACTGCCCCGGAGAAGCCTGGTACGCGAATGGCGGCGGCGGGAATTGACCCGGAGGCGGAGCTAACACCGGCGTGGGGATCGGGAGCCAGGCGCTGCCGTTCCAACCGTACTTGCCATCCGGGCTGATCTGCAAGAACTGCGCGGTCTCACCGGGGAGCGGCGCGCTGGGGGGCTGTTGGTCCGGGGTTAGATCTGACATTGGGGCGACATCCTAGCCGCAACTCCGCCAATTGTCTAAGGTTCGGGCCATGGTTCGGCTGGTCACCGGTGGGACGGGGTTCATCGGCCGGCGGCTGCTCCGAGAGCTCTCGCGCCGCGAGGGCACGACGTACGTGCTCGTGCGATCGGGCTCGCGGGAGCGGCTCGAAACCTACATCGATTCTCTGGGCGCGAAAGAACGCCTGAAGCCTCTGGAGGGCGATATCACGACGGCTTTGCTCGGCCTCGGCGACGCCGACCTGGGCCGCTTGAAGGGTGCGGACGTCTATCACCTGGCTGCGGTCTACAACCTCGAATCTTCCGAAGAGGAGGACGAGCGCGCCAACGTCGGCGGTACCCGATACGTGATCGAGCTGGCCGCGAAGATCGGGGGCCGGCTGCACCACGTCAGCTCCATCGCCGTGGCAGGCAGCAGGTGGAAGGGGAAGTTCACCGAGGACATGTTCGACGAGGGTCAGGTCCTGGACCATCCCTATTACCGCACGAAGTTCGACGCCGAGCGGCTGGTGCGGGAGTCGGGGCTGCGGTATCGCATCTATCGCCCGGGCCTGGTCATCGGCTCCTCCGAAGACGGCGAGGCCGACCGCATCGATGGGCCGTACTACGCGTTCAAGCTCATCCAGCGGCTGCGAAGCGCGGTCCCACCGTGGGTTCCGATGGTCGGTCTGGAGGGCGGCGAGATCAATGTCGTACCAGTCGACTTCGTGGCTCGGGCGCTCGATGCGATCGGCCACAAGCCAGGTCTCGACGGTCTGACGTTCCACCTCACGGATCCCGCGGCGCGCAGCCTCGGCGACGTGACCAACGAGTTCTGCCGTGCCGCTCACGCACCGCAGTTCTCGCTCCGGGTGGACAGCCGCGCCGGGGCCATGCTCCCAAAGGAGATGACCGGCATGCTTCAGCACTGGAAGGTCGCCCAGACGCTGAAGCGCCGCCTCCTCGAGGGCGTGCGAATCCCGGAAGAGGCTCTCCGTTACGTCACCAACCGCGCTCGCTTCACGTGCGACAAAGCACAGGCCGCGCTCGAGGGCACCGGTGTGGCGTGCCCACCTCTCCACTCCTACGCCTGGAAGGTATGGGACTTCTGGGAGCGCCGCCTCGACCCCGAAACGCTAACGGAGCACAACCTTCGGGCGGTGCTCGAAGGCCGCGTGGTGGTCGTGACCGGCGCCTCCAGCGGGATCGGGCGCGCGACCGCGCGGCTGCTCGCCCACAACGGCGCCACGGTGATGCTGGTCTCACGCACGAAGGAGAAGCTCGACGAGCTGAAGGTCGAGATCGAGCAGGCCGGCGGAAAAGCGTTCGTGTACCCGACCGACCTGTCGGACACGGACGCATGCGACCGGATGATCCGCAAGGTCCTCTCGGACCACGGTCGCGTGGACATCCTGATCAACAACGCGGGCCGGTCCATCCGGCGATCGATCGAGGCGTCCTACGACCGCTTTCACGACTACCAGCGGACGATGCAGCTCAACTATTTCGGCGCAGTGAAGCTCATGCTCGCGGTGCTTCCGGGCATGCGCGAGCGCAAAAGCGGGCACATCATCAACATCTCGAGCATCGGCACCCAGGCGTATCCACCTCGATTCAGCGCTTACGTCGCCTCCAAATCCGCCCTGGCCGCGCTGAGCCGGTGCATCGGTCCCGAAGTGTGGGACGACGGCGTGGCCGTCACCAACATCCACATGCCGCTCGTGCGCACCCCGATGATCGCGCCCACGGGCATGTACAAGAACTTTCCGACCAGCTCGCCCGAAGAAGCCGCGGACATGGTGGCTTCGGCGATCCTGACCCGCGCGCCCGAGGTCTCGACCCGATTGGGCAAGATCGGTGAGACCGTCAACACGATCGCGCCGGGCCTTCTGCAGTTTGTGATGACGGGCGCATACCACGTCTTTCCCGAGACGGCGTCGCGCGACGGTCAGACGGGAGGCAGGCCTCCTGACGAGGAGATTTCAGTCGAGGCCGCGGCGATGGCCTACTTGATGCGAGGCATCCACTTCTAGAGCAGCGTCACCGATGCCATCCGAACAGCGCGAGCCCGAACACGAACACAAGCATGACGATGGCGATCAGCAGCAGCACCAGGATTGCGAAGTGAACGATGCCGAGAATGATTCCCAGCGTGGCCATCCACATGCCTTGCTCGCCTGACTGCTTGATCTGAGAACGAGACATGAAGCCGGTGACGATGGCGACCAGCGCGATGGTCCCACCGCCGATGCCGGGGAGGACGATGTGCCCGAAGATGGAACCCGCTCCCGCGATCAGGCTCACGATCGCCAGGGAGTTTGTCCGCCCCTGAACGGGCGCATAGGCCACCCCTGGAGGAGCTACGGGAACGGAGCTCGTGGGAGCGTGCTCCTGTCCCGCGATCAGCGTGGGCGTCACGGAGGGCTGCGCCGGAGGCGGCCCAGGTAGTTCGCTCGGCGGTGTGCTCACGGGCCAGAGTTTACGTGTTCCTACAATCGGTTTCAGATGGCGGTCTCCCTGGAGGAAACGGTCAAGCGGCGGCTGCAGGCCGTGCCCGATACGCCTGGCGTGTACCTGTTCCGCGACAACAGGAGCCAGGTCATATATGTAGGCAAGGCGCTCCGCCTGCGCGACCGGCTCCGCTCGTACTTCACACCCGGCTACGCGCAGACAGCGCGCGTCGCGGAGCTGATCCGTAAAGCCTCCGACTTCGAGTTCGTCACCACCGCCAACGAGGTCGAGGCACTGGTCCTCGAGTGCAACCTCATCAAGAACTACCGCCCGCGTTTCAACATCCGCCTCAAGGACGACAAGAACTATCTCTACCTGAAGCTGCCGGTGACCGAGGAGTTTCCACGCGTGCATTACTCGCGGCGCGTGCAGAACGACGGAGGGCGGTATTTCGGGCCCTACACGTCGGCGCAGTCGTTGCGCGGGACGGTGAAGTCGATCCGCCAGCTCCTACCGTTCAGGACGTGCTCGGACGAGATCTTCAAGCAGGGCAAGGTGTGCCTCGACTTCCACATCAAGCGCTGTCCCGGACCGTGCGAGGGCCGCATAACCACTGAGGACTACAGGGCCCGGATCGACGAGGTGGCCCTGTTCATGGAAGGCCGGTCCGACGTCCTCGTCCGCCAGCTCAAAGAGCGCATGGAAGGCGCGGCCGGCACCCTCGACTTCGAGAACGCGGCCCGGTACCGCGACCAGCTGCAGTCGATCGAACGCATCGCCGACCGGCAGAAGGTGCTCACGCGCGGACGCGACGACCAGGACCTGATCGCGTACGCGCGCCACGGCGGCGAGGTGTTCGTCGAGGTCGCATATGTCAGGCAGGGCAGGATGGTCGGGCACGACGGGCATCCGCTCGATGGCGCTGGCGACGTGGCTGAGGCCGAGCTCCTGCGCGGGTTCGTCCTCCAGTACTACGCGAGCGCCACGCACGTGCCGCGCACCCTGATCCTGCCCGGCGCGGTCGACGAGCCCGACCTGCTGGCGGGGTGGCTCGCCCAGAAGCGCGGTGGCCCGGTCGCGATCGAGGTTCCGCAGCGCGGACGCAAGCGCGCGCTCGTGACCCAGCTCGGCGAGACCGCCGCCCAGGAGCTCGAGCAGATGCGCATTCAGGCCGACTACGACCGCAGCCGCACCGA
>DAIPXW010000102.1:0-6890 GCA_036783075.1 Candidatus Dormiibacterota bacterium
CGTCACCGCGCCGGCCGAAACCGCTTACGATCGAGGCAGTGGCCAGCTCGGACGCCCGCGAATTCGTAAACCTTCTGCGAAGTCTTAGAGCCGTCCGTCAGTTCACGGACAAGGCGCTGCCACCCGAGGCAGTCCGTGACATCCAGGACGTAATCCGATGGTCGGGCAACGCCAGCAACCGCCAGGAGTTTCAGGTGCTGTGGATTGAGGACCGAACAACCCTGCGCCGGCTCTCCGAATTGAAGGGATACGCGAAGCACCTCGCCGGGGCGGCGGCCGGGGCGGTGATCGTGACCTGGATGGAACGCGACGAGCTCAACGCCTTCGATGAGGGCCGCATAGCCGAACGGATCATGCTGGCCGCTCATGCACACGGCATCGGTTCGAGCATAGGCTGGCTTAGAGACGAGGGTCGTGAGGCCGCGAAGGCATTGCTGGGCGTGCCCGCTGACCGAACCGTCCGGACCACGATTTCGCTCGGCTATCCGGCAGAGGGCTCGCTCCGTGGCGGCCGCCGCAAGCCATTGACGGAGTTGGTCAAGCGTGGCGACCAAGCGGGGCGTGAATCGCCTGGCTAAGTAGATTGCGGTGGACCGCAGTTTCCGTAACGCGAACCAGATGACCATGACCGGGCGTGCGATCAGCCTAGCGCCAAAGCCCTAAACGGTTGGAGAGGGCTACTTGTGACTTACCGTCAAACCCCCATGATCGCTTCTTGTGTTCGGCGGGAGTCATGGTCGTACACCATCTGTCTGGCTTAGGGGTTGGGCCTCGACAAGATATTGGATTCGATTCCCGAGCCGGTTATGGAGAATAAGCTTTCGCAGCCTATCTCGCGAAATGGGTTGCGTGTCCTTCGTCGGATCTCCGGCCCATGCAGCCTCGATGGTGAACTCCCCACGCAGATGACTGCAGATCAGCTCGACCGCCTTAACGAGCCTGGCCCTGCCCTCTTCCGTAAAAGACCACGGCGAACTGTTCCAGTCGGCGTCGTCAGACAGCTCACTGTGGCCCTCTATATGCACGGTGCCGACCGCACTTCGAGTTCCAGTAATCGATGCCGCGCCGACCTCCCTCGCCTGAAATGCCAGGCGCTTGGTCAGGTCGCGGTCGATCGCTGGGCTGCGGACAGTGACAACGAGGTCGGGTGCGATGGCGACACTAAGGCTATTGGACGCTCAAGGCTCGCGCCGGGGCCGCGGTGGACTCGAACCACCTACCTCCACGTTAACTGGCCCTGAGCGCTGCGCCTGCGATCTCATCCCCTCCAGATCCGGGAGCGCTGCAGCCGGTGTTATGTGGTATGCCCTACCGCCGACGTCGGTACCCCCAGGCCGCTACGAGCACAATGAGCCCTAGCACGACCAGCATGATGGCCTGTTCCATAACCAGCCGGATTCTAAAACGGGCCCAAGGAACCTCCCAGCGTCGAGACCGAGAAAGCTTGGTGTGCCGCGATGGACCTCCGCGGCAACAGGGGGCTTTCTTCGCCAGAGTGAAGGGCTAGTTGACCAGGCCCTCGTGATATTCGAGCATCGCGTTAGGCGTGATCTCGACGTTGCCCCGCTCGCGAGGCCGAAGACCGACTCTGGCCCTCTAAGCCATGCTCGTCACGGTGGGCCGCTGTGGACTCGAACCAATTGTCACCGTGGAAATTGCCCTGAACGCTTTGCGCACGCTGGCTGTTGGGGCCGAGTGAGCTACTCCCAGCGGAAATAGCGAATCGCGATGAATGCGAAGATGAGCGTGTATAGGGCCATAGTCAGCAGCGCCGCATATGATGGGCTCCCATTGAACGCCGAATCGAGCACAGCCTTCACGGCTGCGCCGCTCGGCGAGTAATACATGATCGTCCGCAAGGGGTCGCCCAGCTGCGCAGGATTAACCCACAGACCCGATAGGAACATCAAACCGAAAGTAACCACCCCGGCGACAGGTTGCGCGACCGTCTGAGTCGGCACCAAGGCCACAAGCACAAGGCCAAGCGTGAACAACTCGACGATCGAGAACACGAGCGAAACAGCAAAAGGCAGAATCTGCACGTGGAGTGATGCGCCGAACAAGAGCGCGGCCTCCAGGATGACAATCAGAACTGCGGCCGTCGCAAGAATGAGATCGATGACCAGCTGCGCGGCAAGCAGCCTGGACGGATGCAGCGGTGTCGTGGACACCCTTCTCAGCCAGCCGATCTCACGGTCTCTGACCACAGTGTTCGGCAGGGAAACCGAGATGAATATGAACGAGAGGACCAAGATGGTTGGGGTCCAAACGTCGATGACCGTCAGGCCGGAGTCGCCAACGTTGCCTGGATTGGCCTGTCCGATGAACCCGAACACCGCCAGAAGGACGGCTGGGAGTGCCAGCCCGCCGAAAAGGCCGAGCGGTTCTCGCAAGGCGAGCTTGCCCTGGACCTTGAGCAGCTCGGCGAACTGAAACCCCGACCTGCGACTCGCCGACTCGTCCAACCGTGAACCACTCATCTCTGAGCTCCTTTCCCAACCGTTGAGGCGTCGTCCCTCGTCAGCTTGATGAAGGCATCCTCGAGGTTCCCTGTTCTTGCCTCGACTTCTGATACTCGGACTCCGATCGCTGCCAGCGCGCTGATCAGAGTTCCCGCGAGATCGCCCGTGCCGGTGACGGTGACGTACCTCTCCTTTCGCTCGATTTCATTCACGCCGGGTATCGCTCGGAGAGTCTGCTCGTCAACCGGTTGAGAAGGTATGAATCGGACCCTGCTCCCCCCCGCTGTGGCCGCGATCGCTTCCGGCGTGTCAAGGGCCATGACAGTCCCGTGGTTGATGAGCGCGAGGCGATCACACAGTCTCTCTGCCTCGTCCATGAAGTGAGTCACCAGGATCACCGTCACGCCACGATCTCTCATCCGTTCGATCAGGCTCCAGATTTCACGCCTTGCTTCAGGATCCAGCCCTGTGGTCAGTTCGTCGAGGATGGCGAGCTTGGGGTTTCCCACCAGAGCCAGGGCGATGGACAACCTCTGTTTCTGGCCGCCGGAAAGGCTCTTGAACGAGGAGTGGTCGAACTGCTTGATGCCGAGTGACTCGAGCAACTGGTCCGGATCCAGAGGGTTTGGGTAGAACGAGGCGAAGAGCCTGACTGCTTCACCGACCTTGAGGCGCGGAGGTAACGCAGCCTCCTGCAGCTGGACACCGACGAACTCTCTGATCTTGTTTCGATCCCTCCGCGGAGAAAGCCCGTACACGCTGATTGATCCCGAATCGGGAGCGCGTAGCCCAGAGATGCACTCCACGGTGGTCGTCTTGCCGGCGCCGTTGGGTCCGATGATTCCGAAAATCTCTCCTTCATGTATGGAAAGGGAGACGTCGTCGACGGCCGCCAGATGTCCGTATTTCTTGACGAGGTTTTGAACCGTGACCGCCGGCGCCGCGCTCACGATGCCAGCCCGCCGAGCAGATTGCGCAGCGCCTCGGTATACGCGTCATGCGCCGCGCGGCCTCGCCTGGTCAGAGCACGCTGCGATATCACGTTGCTATACTAGCAAAAGCACCCCGGTCGAGTGGATGAACAGCTTGAGGAGATGCTTTGACAATAAACCGCGTTGACGAGGTCACCATCGATCGGCCGGATCTGCTGTTGACCGAGCGAGCTATGGACGGGATCGCAGGCCTACCGGCTCTCGGCGTCAGCTTGGTGCTGATCGTGGGCGGAACGGGACTGCTGGTGTGGGGATCTTCGCTGGCGAGCCAAGGCCAAGGCCTGACGTCAATAGTGGTCATTGCTGCCATCTCGCTCGTGGTTCTGGGCAGCGTCGCGGCGGGCGGTCTCACCCCTGTTTCGCCAGGCGAGGCTCGGGTCGTCCAGCTGTTCGGGGGGTACAGCGGGACCGTGAGAAGGAGCGGCTTACTATGGGTCAACCCACTGGCCAGGCGCCGCAAGGTGTCGACAAGGATCCGCAACCACGAAACGGCGCTGGCCAAGGTCAACGACGCCGATGGCAACCCGATCGAGATCGCCGCGGTCGTGGTCTGGCAGGTGCAGGACACCGCTCGAGCCCTGTATGAGGTAGATGACTTCGTCGCCTTCGTTGGCTTTCAAACTGAGACCGCGGTACGACTCATCGCCACCACCCATCCGTACGACACACATGGAGACGGCCCCCCCTCCCTGCGCGACAACGCCGAAGTGATCACCACAGAGCTCTCCGCCGAGATCGCCGCAAGAGTTGCGCCGGCTGGAGTCAAGGTCATCGAGTCGCGGATCACCCGCCTTGCGTACGCACCGGAGATCGCTCAAGCCATGCTGAGGCGTCAGCAGGCGGGCGCGGTGGTGGCGGCGCGGAAGCGGATCGTTGAAGGCGCCGTCGGAATGGTCCAGCTGGCTCTCGAAAGGCTCGAGGAGCAGGACATCGTGGAGCTCGACGACGAGCGCAAGGCCGCCATGGTGTCGAACCTACTCGTCGTCCTGTGCAGCGAGCAAGGGACTCAACCGGTCATCAATACCGGATCGCTGTACCACTAACGTGCAGGCTTTGCGACCACTGCCCGCTCGCAAGACGGTCCTGCTCAGACTCGACCCTGCTGTCCACGATGCGCTTTCACGCTGGGCTGGAGACGAGCTGCGCAGCAACAATGCCCAGATCGAATTCATACTGCGCCGGGCGCTCTCGGAGGCCGGGCGCCTACCGGGAGAGACGAGAGGTAACCGGCAGACAAGGCGCGGTCCAGAACGAACGGTCGCGACGCGCAGGGCTGCCGGCTGAGGAAGGAATGCCGTGGCTCCTTGCAGAACGTGAAGCTGCGAGCTGCCGGGCGACACCTCTGAACTTGTGTTACCTACTAGTCCTTCCTGCCGCCTTCTTCAGGCGCCTGGCCTTCGGGGCGGAGCCGGCGGCCTCCTTGCCCTTCCGTTGGGACCGGTTGAACGCGATGGCGGTCTTCACGAGCCGGCGTAGCGCCGCCTCGTCCAGCCGGTCCTTCTCGAAGATGTCGATCGCCCGCCACTCGCTCCCCTCGAGGCCCGCGTTGAACAGGCCGTCGGCGTCGGCGAGGTGGGCCCCCCTGGCGAAGGTCCACTTCACCTTCCCGCGGTGAGGATTGGCTAAGGAGACCATGCCGTCGCAGTACCAGACGGGCGTTCCCATCCACTTCCAATCCTCCGTGACGGCCGGGTCGGCCTTCAGCATGATCCGTCGGATCGTGGCGAGCACTTTGCCCCGCCAGTCGGGGATGCCGGCGATGTGCTGATCGATCTGTTCCGACGGCCTCACGCGACCTCCGTGACCTAATAGGGCCCGTCGATGTTGAAGAGCGTCTTCGCCGAGGCCATGTCCTTCTCGGGGTAGACGAGCAAGCACATACGTCCGCTCATGAGCTCATCCTTTTCGCGTGCCGGTCGATACCGCGTCTTCGGTCTGGCTGAACCGGATGAGGTTGCCGGACGGGTCGCGGAACGCGCACTCCCTCGCGCCGTATGGCATATCCATCGGCTCTTGCAGCACCTCGCCACCTCCGGCCCGGATGTGCTCGAAGGTCACATCGCAATCCTCGGTGCTGAAGATGACGCCGCGCAGCAGACCCTTGGCGAGCATCTCCTTCATGACCTTGCGGTCGGCCGGGGATGCGTTCGGGTCGGCAAGCGGCGGCTCGAGGACGATGCTGACGTCCGGCTGGCCCTTGGGCCCGACCGTGGTCCAGCGCATGCCCTCGTATTTGACGTCGTTACGTACCTCCAGCCCGAGAAGATCTCGGTAGAAGGCGAGCGCCTCGTCGTGGTCGTGGACGGCGATGAAGCAGTTACGAAGTTTCAGGTTCATAACATCCACCTTAAGAGTGACGCGACGCGGCCGCTTCTTCATTTCTGATCGGTCTTGTCATCACCATGATCACGCAGGAGGGGATGACGGCAGCCGCCGAGTGGCTGCGCGCCCGATAGGCACTGGGCGACTCGCCTACGAGTTCGGTGAAGCGCGAGCTGAACGAGCCCAGCGAGGTACATCCGACTGCGAAGCACGTGTCGGTGACCGACATGTCGCCGCTCCTGAGTAGGGCTTTGGCCCGCTCGATCCTGCGGGTCATGAGGTAGCTGTACGGGTTCTCGCCGAACGCAGCCTTGAAGCTGCGGGAGAAGTGGCCCGTCGACATCGCGGCCGACCGCGCAAGGGCCGGCACGTCGAGAGGTCGGTCGAACTCGCGATCCACGCGGTCCTTCGCCTTCCGCAGCCTTACTAGGTCGCTGATGTCCATGAAACCGCATCAATGGTACGCAGGCCGACGAGCCGGCTACCTTTCCGGCCTTCACGGCGCAAGACCGGGAGCTCGCGCTTCATCCATCCCCTGCGTGGCGCTAGAGAAGTGATTCGTAGAGCTCCACCGTCTTCGCCGCGAGCGACGGCCAGCCGAAGGTCTCCAGCACGCGCCGGCGGCCGGCGTCGCCCATCTTCCTGGCGAGCGCGGGGTCGTCCAGCAGGAGCTCGATTTTCGCGGCGAGTGCCGTCGTGAAACCGTCGGGGTCGCCCGGGTCGTAGTCGACGAGAAATCCGGTCTCCCCCTCGACGACGATCTCCGGAATCCCTCCGACACGCGAGGCGACGACCGCCGTCTCGCAGGCCATCGCTTCGAGGACCACGAGGCCGAAAGGCTCGTACACCGACGGGCACACGAAGACGGTCGCGGCCGAATGCAGCTCGATCAGCTCCTCGCGCGGGATGAAATGGTCGACCCAAACCAGGTTTCCCTTCTCGGCGCGAACGCGGCCGGCCAGATCTTCCACCTCGGCGGCGATCTCCGGCGTGTCCGGGCTGCTCGCGACGACCACGAGCTGATGGCGCGGGTTCATCTTCAGCGCGGCCGCAAGAAGCAGCGAAAGGCCCTTCTGCCTCGTGATCCTGCCGTTGAAGAGCGCGTACGGGCGGT
>DAIPXW010000103.1:0-6845 GCA_036783075.1 Candidatus Dormiibacterota bacterium
TTGCGAGGCTGCTGCCTCAGCTGAACCCGGACCTCGTCGTTCCCGACGCGGTACGTGTCCGGGCTCTGATCGAAGACCCTGCGGTCACCGTCCTTCTGGCCAAGGATGGCGCCGACGTCGTGGGCACGGCCACGGTCATCGTCTACACCACACCCTTCTGGATCAAAGCGCGCATCGACGAGGTGGTGGTGGACCAGGCCGCCCGCGGAAGGGGCGTCGGCGAAGCGCTAGTCAAGGCGTGCCTAGACGTCGCTCGCAAGCG
Source organism: Candidatus Dormiibacterota bacterium (assembly GCA_036783075.1). Lineage (GTDB taxonomy): Bacteria > Chloroflexota > Dormibacteria > Dormibacterales > Dormibacteraceae > Palsa-870. The sequence continues at coordinate 263 of DAIPXW010000103.1, forward strand.
CGGCGCGCAGGTGGCGGAGCTGCAGTCGGGCAAGCAGCGAGACGTGGCGAACCGACTGTACCGGCGGATGGGATTCCAGCTCCGTGACAGCAACCTGTACCGGATCACGCTCGACTAGGCGCCCGCGCCGACCAGCTCCTCCAGCCTCGTCACCATCGACGCGAGGGTGGCGAACGCGGCTTCCACCGGTTCTGGAGAGTTCATGTCGACGCCCGCCAGCTTGAGTCCGTCGAGCGGGTACATGGAACCTGCGCTCTTGAGGAAGGCGAGGTAAGCGGCCGCCGCCCCGTCATCGCCGTCCGCGACTCTCTCGACCAGATGGTTCGCCCCGGCTATACCCGTCGCGTACTGGTAGACGTAGAAGTTGCTGTACAGGTGGGTGTGGAACTGTGCCCACGTCGACCCGATGCGGTCGCGGTCGGCGGCGCTGACCTCGACCTCGGAGCCGTAGACCTCAAGCATCAGGTCCGCCATCAGGTCGTTGAGGTAGTCGGCCGTGATCGCGGCACCTCGCTCGACACGTTCGTGAATCTCCAGCTCGAGTCGTGCCAGCGACGGCATGATGAAGAAGTAGCGGTAGAAGTTGGCCATCGCCTCCTCGATCACCGCGACCTGGAAGGCGGGGTCCTTCTGCGTGGCCAGCAGGTGCCGCCTCGTCAGCGCCTGGTGCATGTTCGAAGCGACCTCGGCCTGGAACAGCCCGTAGCTCGAGTAGATGTAGGGCTGCGTCCTGCGCGCGTAGTACGAGTGCATCGAGTGACCCAGCTCGTGCGCGAGCGTGCTCATCGAATAGATGTCGTCGTTGTAGCTCATGAAGATGAACGGGAACGTATCGACCACGCCGGTCGAGAAGGCGCCCATCCGTTTGCCCTTGTTGGGGTAGACGTCCACCCAGCGATCCTGGAGCGCGCCCTGGCGCATCACCTGCACATACTCCTCGCCCAGCGGCCTGACGCCCTCCGAGATCCAGTCCACAGCCTTCTCGTAAGGGACGCGCAGCACCGACATGCCGAGCTGCGCTCGCGTGTCGTATGGCTTGAGCACGTCGACGCCGAGAGCCTCTCGCCGGATGCGCCAGTAGCGATGCCACGTGCCCACGTTGTCGCGAAAGGCCCGGATGACGCTGTGATAGACCTCAGGCGGGATGTGAGCCGGCTCGAGCGCCGCGGCCAGCGATGACGAGAAGCCGCGCGCCCTCGCGTAAAAGACGTCGCGTTTGATTCCTGCGGCGAGGCTTGCAGCCATGGCGTGCCGCATCGCGAGGTGAGCGTCGGCGTAGTGCTCGAACGCGGTGCGCCGCAGCTCCCGATCCGGGTTGGTGAGCAGCGCGGTTATCGTCCCCTGCGCCACCACCTGCGGCGCGCCGTCGCCGCCCGTGGCCGGTGCGAATGTGAGGTCCGTGTTGGCGAGGACCGAGTGGACCGTGAGCGCGGAGGCGAGGGGATCGGAGGCCTGCGTCAGAACCTCCTCGACCTCCGCGCTCCGGATGCGCGTCCGCAGCCGGTCCAGGCGGTCGAAGTAATGGCCGAGGTGCGCAAGCCTCGGCGACGCCGCCACCCACTCGCGGAGCTTCGGAATCCCGATGGCGATCATCTCCGGCAGCGCGAACGAGGTCGCGGCGCCGAGCTGCGCGGCCACCGAGCGGGTGCGGTCGGACCGGGCGAACGCGGCCTGGTCGCCGGTGTCGACCGAGTACGACATCGTGCTGTAGACCATCACCTTGCCCATGAGCCGGTGGATGCGCTCGGAGGCGTCGAACCAGTCGGCCAGGGCGTCCGGCGAATCCCCCAGGTGGCCTCTGAACTCGGCCAGGTCGGGCAGGCGGGCGAGGATCGTCTCCACCGCCTGGTCCCAGGCAGCTTCGTCCGCGAACACGCTCTCGCTGTGCCAGGTGAACTGCTTGTCGACCTCGGAGCGGGCGGGCAGGGAGGACGTCACTGCCGAAGAAGATTAGGCGACTACCATGGGACCGTGCCGCGAGCCAGGGCCAACGGAATCGAGATCGAGTACGAGACCTTCGGCGACGCCGGCGCCCAGCCGCTTCTGCTGATCATGGGGCTCGGCGCCCAGATGCTCAGCTGGGACGACGAGTTCTGCCGCCGGCTAGCGGATCGTGGATTTCGCGTCATCCGTTTCGACAATCGCGACTCAGGCCTGTCGACGTGGATGGACGCCGACGGCCTCCCCGACATGGCGGCCGCGCTGACCGGAAACCCGCAACCGGTTTACAGCCTCGACGACCTCGCCGCCGACGCCGTCGGCCTGCTCGACGCCCTCGGCATCCGCAAAGCCCATGTCGTCGGTGCGTCGATGGGCGGCTTCATCGCGCAACTGGTGGCCATCAATCACCCCGACCGTGTCATGTCGCTCACCTCGATCATGTCCGGCCCGGGCGGCGCCGACGCGGTCGCCCCCAAGCCCGAGGGTGCAGCTGTGCTGGTGCTCACGCCGCCGGCGACCCGCGAGGAGCGAATCGAGCAGGCGATGTCGATCCGGCGCATCCTGATCGGCCCGGGCGACCCTTTTGACGAGACGTCGGAGCGTGCGCGCGCGACGCGCGCGGTCGACCGCGCTTACAACCCGTACGGGACGGCGCGGCAGCTCGTGGCGATCCTGGCCGCTGAGAGCCGTGTCGAGCGATTGAAGAAGGTCGGCGCGCCGACCCTCGTCATCCACGGGGAGGCGGACGTGCTGGTCCCGGTCGAGAACGGCCGCATCGTGGCCGGTGCCGTGCCTGGGGCGCGCCGGCTCGAGTTCGACGGCATGGGCCATGACCTCCCGAAACGGGTGTGGCCGCAGGTCCTCGACGCCATCGAGCAGCTTGCTCGCCAGGCGGCGCCGCTCCAGCCGCATTAACCAAGGTGTCCAGCCTGTTCCTGGCCGCCGGAGCCGGGAGCCTCGACGGCATCAACCCCGCGGTCGCAGTCCTGGCCGGCCTCGTCTCGTTCGTCTCGCCGTGCGTCCTGCCCCTGGTCCCCGCGTACCTCGCGTACCTCGGTGCCCGTGCGGCCCAGCCGGTGACGGCATCGGGCGGCCCGGGCGCCGTGGCCGTCGCGCACAGCTCTCCCTCCGTGCCGGTGGCCGCCGCGGGGCTCGGGTTCGTAGCGGGTCTGTCGCTTGTGTTCATCCTTTTCTTCTATGCCTTCTCGATCGTCGTTCAGCCCATCCGTCAGTACGTCCCGATCGTGGCGGGCGTCCTGGTCATCGTGATGGCCTTGCAGGTGGCGGGTCTGATCCGCATACCTTTCCTCTGGACCGAATACCGTCTTACCGACAGGGCACCACGGCGGGGCGGGGTCACCGGCGGTTTCTTGCTCGGAATGGGATTCGCGAGCGGGTGGACCCCCTGCATCGGCGTGACTCTGGGCGCGGTGCTCAGCTCGGCGGTGACGGCAGGCACGACAGCCCAGGGCCTTGGGCTGATGATCGCCTACTGCCTCGGCCTCGGCCTCCCGTTCGTGGCGCTCGCCTTCGCGCTGGAGAGAGCGCGACCGCTCGTCCGCCTGATCAACCGCCACCGGCGGGCGATCGACCTGGTGTCGGCCGCGGTGCTGCTGGCGATGGGCGTCCTGCTCCTGATGAACCGGCTGACGCTTTTGTCCTCAGGCATGTCGCAGCTGTTCCCATGGTGGCCCTCCCCGACGATCTGAGTGGTTTTCCCTCTCCCGCTTCGCGTAAGCGGGTCGGGGTGAGGGGCGTTACAGGTCGAAATACCCTCGCCGGCTGAACACCAACGGTGCGACGCCGTCGCTGGTCCCGCCCTCGGTGACTAGACCGATCAACACCCAATGGTCGCCGGCCTCGATCGTGTCGCGCAGCGTGCACACCGCGAAGCCGGCCGCGTCCTTTTCCAGCACCGGGCCGCCGATCCTGGATTCGGGCCGGCGCCATGTGATCGCGTCGAACTTGTCGCTCGCCTTCGATGCCATGCGGCGGGCGAGGTGCTCGCGGCCGGCGGCCAGGATGTTTGCGGTGAAGCCACCGGTGTGCTGCACGGCGGGCAGGGTGTTGGACGTCTTGTCGATGCAGGCGAGCGCGAGAGGAGGTTCGAGCGAGACGGCGCAGAACGCGCTCACGGTCAGGCCTCGCGGGCGCGAGTCGTCGCCGAACGCGGTCAGCACGACGACGCCGCTCGGAAAGCTGGCCATGACCTCGCGAAACCGACCGGGATCGATCACGGGGTGGAATTCTCCCCCCTCCCGCCTTGCGGGAGAGGTTCGCGGTGAGGGACGCCGGGTGCCGCGCAACACCCGACCAGCCTGTTAACGAACACTTGTTTGCGCCTCCGGGAGCGGTCACACTTATGAGCGTGAGGAGCTCGCTCGAGCTGTTTGCGCCGGCCACTCGCGCCTGGTTCCAGGCCACCTTCGACCACCCGACCCAGGTGCAGGAACAGGGCTGGCAGGAGGTCGCCGCTGGCCGGCACGTCCTGATGGCGGCACCCACGGGCAGCGGCAAGACGCTTGCCGCCTTCCTCTGGTGCCTCGACCGGCTGACGAGCGAACCGGCGCCACCCGAGGCCGAGCGCTGCCGCGTCCTTTATGTCTCGCCGCTCAAGGCGCTCGCCCACGACGTTGATCGCAACCTGCGTTCGCCGCTGGTAGGTCTTCGCCACCAGATCGCGGCGTCCGGCCGGCCGGCGCCGGACATCACGGTCGCGATCCGCACCGGCGACACTCCGACAGACGTCAGGCGGTCGATGGAGCGGCACCCGCCCGACATTCTGATCACCACTCCGGAGTCCCTCTTCCTGATGCTCACCAGCGCGGCGCGGCGCATCCTCGCCCCAGTCCGCTGGCTCATCGTCGACGAGATCCACTCCGTCGCCGCAACAAAACGAGGCAGCCACCTGGCGCTCAGCCTCGAAAGGCTGTGCGAGGTGACCAAGGTGGAGCCGCAGCGCATCGGGCTTTCCGCGACGCAGCGTCCGCTGTCGGAGGTCGCGCGCTTTTTGGGCGGGACCGACCGTGAGGTGTCGGTGGTCGACGCCGGAAGGCTGAAGACGATGGAGGTCCGCGTCGAGGTTCCGGTCGAGGACATGGCCCGCCTCGCTGTGGAGGACGAGTCAGGCCAGACTGCGAACAGCATCTGGCCCGCCATCTACCCGCGCATCCTGGAGATGATCCGCGCGCACCGCTCGACGATCGTCTTCGTCAACTCCCGCCGGCTCGCCGAGCGCATCGCCGCCCGGGTGAACGAGCTGGCGGGCGAGGAGCTGGTCCGTGCGCATCACGGTTCGATCGCGCGCGAGCAGCGCCTTTTAATCGAGGATCAGCTCAAGGCGGGCGTGGTGCGGGGACTCATCGCCACGTCGACCCTCGAGCTCGGCATCGACATGGGCGCGGTCGACCTCGTGATGCAGGTCGAAGCGCCTCCAAGCGTGGCGGCGGGCATCCAGCGTATCGGGCGCGCCGGCCACTCGGTTGGCGAGGTGTCGCGCGGCATCGTGATTCCGAAGTATCGAGGCGACCTGCTCGAGTCGGCGGCGGTGGTCGAGGGGATGCTGGAAGGACGGATCGAATCGACAGTCGTGCCTCGCAAACCGCTGGACGTTCTCGCGCAGCAGGTCGTCGCCATGTGCGCGATGGACGAGTGGAGCGTGGAGGACCTGGGCCGCGTTGTCCGGCGCGCGTACCCATACGGCGACCTGGGGCCGCGCGCCTTCGAGTCGGTGCTCGACATGCTGAGCGGCCGCTATCCGTCGGACGAGTTCGTCGAACTTCGCCCACGCATCGTTTGGGATCGCGTTTCGGGCAAGCTGCGGGCTCGCGCGGGCGCACAGCGGCTGGCGGTGACGAATCCCGGCACGATCCCCGACCGCGGCCTGTACTCGGTGAACCTCGTCGACGACGGCAGGCGCGTCGGCGAGCTCGACGAGGAGATGGTGTACGAAACGAGGGTCGGGGAGACTTTCGTGCTTGGCGCGTCGACGTGGCGCATCGTCGAGATCACGCCGTCGCAGGTCATCGTCGCGCCTGCGCCGGGCGAGCCCGGCAAGATCGCGTTCTGGAAGGCGGACACCCCGAGCCGGCCTGTCGAGCTGGGCGCCGCGCTCGGCAAGATGGTGCGCGAGCTTCGCGCCGCCTCGCCCGCGGTGGCCGAGAAGCGGCTCCGCGATCGCGCCGGTTTCGACGACCGGGCGATCAAGAACCTCATGGCCTACCTGGACGACCAGGCCGCCGCCACCGGCGCGGTGCCGGACGACCGCACCATCGTCGTGGAGAGGTTCCGCGACGAGGTCGGCGACTGGCGCGTATGCATACTCACGCCGTTCGGGGGCCGCGTCCACGCGCCACTCGCCCTTGCCCTTGAAGCGCGGCTTCACGAGAGGTTGGGCGTCGACGCTCGCGCGCTCTGGACCGACGACGGCATCGCGATGCACCTCCCCGAGGTAGAGTCGCCGCCTTCGCTCGACGAGCTGATGCTCGACCCCGAGGACATAGAGCCCCTCGTTTCAAGCCAGCTTCCCGGGTCAGCTTTGTTTGCCGCCCGCTTCCGCGAGAACGCCGCGCGCTCCTTGCTGCTGCCGCGAAGGCGGCCAGGACAGCGGACTCCGCTGTGGCAGCAGCGAATGCGAAGCGCC
>DAIPXW010000104.1:0-6839 GCA_036783075.1 Candidatus Dormiibacterota bacterium
GCACCGTTACTTCACCACCACGCAGATCCTGGCGCAGGCCTGGTCTGATCCCGCCCTGCTTCCTGAAGAGGTCCGCAACTACGTGAGGCGGCTGCGCAAGATCCTCGAGGACGTAGGGGCTCCCGTCGACCTGGTCAACAAGCCGCGTCGGGGGTACTCGCTCTTCTTCCGCAGCTGAAGCTCAGCTCGCAGGTTCATCGCCCTGCAGCTCCCCGGCGTCATGGCTCCTAGCCCGCGCAGTCGCGGATGACTGAGACTATCTCGTCCACCTGGGATTCGGTCAGCGCCGGGTAGAGCGGAAGTGTGATCGCACGTTCCGCAAACGACCGTGTGACGTCGAGCCCACCGGTGGGACGGTCTTTGAAAGCCGTGAAATCGGCGACGCACGGGTAATGCAGGCTCGTCTGAATGCCCGCGGCCTGCAAGGCCCGCACGGTCCGTTCGCGCATCGCCGCGTCGGGCGCGACCATCACCATCAGGTGATACGCGCTGTCGCCGTCATAGCCGGCGAACGGCAGATGCCAGCCGTGCAAATCGCTCAGACCGTCCCAGTAGTGACGCACCAGCTCGCCTCGGCGCCGGTTGTTGGCGGCGAGCTTCGCCAGCTGCGCCCTGCCAAGCGCCGCCCGCAGCTCGTCGAGGCGGTAGTTGTAGCCGTGGAGCATGACGTCATAAGAGCTCGCATGCCCGCGATGACGATCCCAGCTCATGGAGGTCATACCATGCGACCTCAGCAAGCGCGCCTTCTCAGCGACGTCGTCCCGATTGGTGACGAGCATCCCCCCTTCGCCGACCGCCAGGTTCTTGTTGCTGAAGAAGGAGAAGCAGCCCACGTCGCCCAGGACCCCCGCCATGGACCCATGGGGCTTGCGCTCGGCTGAGTCGAGGTAGCGCGCGCCGACGGCGTGGCAGGCGTCCTCGATGAGTGCGATGCCCCGCCGGTGGCAGGTCTCGGCGATCTCCGCCATCCGGCACGGGTATCCGCCGTAGTGCATCACGACCACGGCCTTCGTGGCCGCCGTGACCGATCTCTCGATCTCGCGCGGCGAGATGTTCGGCTCGTCGAGGGACACGACGTCCGCCAGGACGGGGACGCAGCCGAGCGCAACCGTCATGTTGGCCGCGGCGACGAAATTGAGGGCGGGTTGGATCACCTCGTCGCCTGGCCCAAGCTCGAGCGCGAGGTATGCGAGGTGGAGCGCGGCGGTCCCGTTGGCCACGGCGACGGCATGTTTGGCGCCGAGGGCGTCCCGGAACTCCGACTCGAACGCCGCCACCTCGGGGCCGCTGGAAAGCCAGCGGCCGGCCAGCACCCGGAGCACGGCCGCCTCCTCCTCCGGACCGTAGGAAAGGTCGGAGAGCGGTATCCGCCGCTCAGACACGATCGAGCGTGTCCGCGGAGTCGGTGAACAGCTGTTGGGCCTTTGCATAGTCGCCCGGTCGCCCGATGTCGAGCCACATGCAGTCGGTCACGTATGAATGGACGGGCTTGCCCTCGTCGAGGAGCTTCAGCACCAGCATCGGGAAGTCGAAGTAGCGACCCCGGGGTATGAAGTCGAGAACCGCGGGCTCGTACACGTAGATCCCCATGCTCACGTGATGAACGGTCTCGGGCTTTTCGAGGTAACCGACCACGCGGTCGCCATCCAGCTCGATCACCCCGAAATCCATCTTCACGCGACGGCGATGCGTGGCGATCGTGAGCATCGCTTTTGACTTGTGATGGAAGTCGATCAGCGCTTTGAAATCGATGTCGGTCAAGAGGTCGCCGTTCATGACGAGGAACGTGTCGACCAGATCCGGGACGAGGACCAGCGATCCCGCGGTGCCGGTCGGCTCATCCTCCTCGACGTAGTGCAGGTCGAATTTGCTGACGAGGTCCTTGCGGTGGCTGAAGTACGCCTTGACCAGCTCGGCGAGGTGGCCGAGGCTGATGGTGATGTCGGTGATGCCGCTGTCGATCAGCCGCTTGATCAAGACCTCGATCACCGGCGTCTCTCCCAGGGGCATCAGCGGCTTGGGGAAGTTGACCGTGAAGGGCGCGAGGCGCGTGCCCTTGCCACCGGCGAGGATGACCGCTCGGGGAGCGGCGGGCGCCGCCTTGCGACCGTTCACGGGCGCACATTTTGATACACGGGATCGTTCACGTCGCCGAACAAGCCGGAGCGCACAGCGTGCGCAACCTCGGCGACGCCGTCCGGAACCCGGCGCGTAACGTGATAGCCCAGAGTTGACCGTACCCTCTCGAAGCTCACGCGATAATCGCGCGGGTCCTCGTCGCGATGAACGTATTGGACCTCGATCGATCCCAGCCGCTCCTCGATGATCTTCACCAGGTCGATCTTGCGGTAGTTCTCGTCGGTGTCCCCGACGTTGAAGACTGCGCGGGAGATGGTGGCGGCCGGCGATTGGAGCACGCATGCCACCGCCCGTGCCGCGTCGCGCACGTGGACGTAGGGTCTCCAGAACTGCTCACCGAAGACGACCAGCTTGCCGGACGTGATGGCTTCCATCACGAACTGGTTGACGGTCAGGTCGAAGCGCATGCGGGGCGACAATCCGTACAGCGTCGCGAAGCGAAGGACCGTCCACGCCATCGATCCGTCCGTCGCGGCAAGGTGGTTCTCCACCCCAACCTTCGTCTCGGCGTAGAGCGAGACGGGAAGCAGATCCTGGTCCTCGGTGGCAAGCCGCGAGACATCCGCCATCCGCCCGTAGTTGCTGCAAGTGGACGCGAAAACGAAGCGGCCCACTCCCTTCTTCGCCGCGGCGTCGACCAGGGCCACGCTCGCCTCCAGGTTCACTCCTCGGGCGGCAGCCGTGTCCTGTGCGCACGCGGGGTCGCCGACGATCGCGGCGAGGTGAACCACTGCATCGACGCCGTCGAGAGCAGCCCCCACCTGCGCCTCGTCCCGGACGTCGCCGTGGACGAACTCGAACCCGTCCTGCGCGAACAGGTGCAGGAGCGGCCGACCTCCGTACATCAAGCGGTCGAAACCCCGGACCTGGTGACCGGCCTGCAGCAGGAATTGACAGAGCAGGGAACCCAGGTAGCCCGCGCTGCCCGTGACAAGGATCTTCAAGACGATGCCTCAGCCTGGTTCACCACGGGGCGCCGTAATGGTAAGCGCCGCGGCATCGGTTGCAGTCCGCCTAAGGCGATCCTGGCGGCAGAGAGATTCCAGATTCGAATGGGACCGGTGGGCCGGGCGCATAGATCCGGCCGCCGTCTGCGCTCACGACCCGCACGGTGAGCTCGTGCAGGCCCGGTGCGAGCCTGGTGGTGTCGAGGATCGCGTCGAACCCGCACCTCGCATATCGGGCGTCCCCGAGCGCGGAGACCGCGGCGGGGCTGTCGTCGCCATACACGGCCTGCTGAAACGGCTGACCGTCCACCTCGATGAAAACGGTCCTGGCGGGAGAGCCGGCGGCCGCGTCCACCGCCCAACCGACGACTCCAACTCGACCCGTCGGCAGGCTGCCCACCCCAAGCGACGGCTCGGGCAGCCTGACCCGGGTGATCACATATCGGCCTTGGGTCGGGTCCTCCTGGAGGGCCTGGCGGGCCACCGGGACCAGGTCGCGGCCTTGGGCGTAGTACCTGGCAGCAATCGTCGGAAACGCGAAGACCGCGCCGGCCACCGTGTAGGCGACGAGGCCGGCGACCTGCATCCTGAACAGCGCCGGACCGAACTTTCCGGGCAGCGCACGCGGCGCGTACTTCAGCGCGACCCAGAACACCCCGGGGAGGAGCGGGAAGTAATACCGCCCCTGGATCCCCGGATAGCCCTCGACCGTGAAGAGGAAAAGGGCAAGCAGGAAGTACGAGACCGCGACCGGGTTGGAGAACGCGATGCGGAGCGCGCGGAACGGGCGGCCGCGGCGGGCCACGCGCACCAGGCGCCAGGTGACCTGTCCAAACCTCACCAGGGTGCACGCGAACAGCCCGATCGACATGCCAGCGATCAACAGCCAGACGGCAGTCGTGATCGCGGGCGAGCCGAGCACCAGCGGCGTGTCCACCCAGCCGAACACACCCCAGAAGCTGCCGAACTCCCGGCCGAACGTGTTGTCCAGGAAGGTGAAGGAAAGGATGTGCGTGACGTACGCGGCGACCGAGGACGGGCCGCCGGCCAGCGCCGCGCGGTAGTTGGGCAGCTCGCCCAGCTGGCCGGCCGAGATGAGCGGTGGCGCCGCCCACTGCGTCCACTGCTGGATCGACTCGAGGACCACGGCAGGCGTCAGCAGCAACGCCACGTCGCGGGGCCAGTGGCGCGCGTCACGAGCGTCGAGTCGCTGGGTGACCAGCATCGCGCCGACTGCCAGGCCGACGATCGCTGCGTAGTGCACCTTCGTCACCAGCAGCGCCCCGAACGCGAGGCCGAGTACGCCCATCCAGGGCGCGCGCTGAGGATCTCGGCGCAGCTCGAGTGCCGCCAGCAACGAAAGCATCGCCAGCGTGAAGCTGAGGTTGTCGGACTGCACCGATGAGGCAAGCATCGAGCTCATCGGGAAGAGCCCGACCACGGCGGTGAGCGCCAGGGCGAGCGCGCGGCTGCAGTCGAGACGTCGCAGCACCAGGTACGTGAGCAGCAGGCTGGGCACCAGCAGCGCGACGGACAGGGACCGAGCGGCGAAGAAAAGGGCGACCGGGCTGGCCGTGAACAAAGACGCCACGCCCATGAAGGCTGCGTCGAGCAGGTAGTAGGCGAAGGGGTAATAGCGCAGCAGAGGTGGATCGAACAGCTGCGCCGGCGTCTCCGTGGCATGCACGCCGCTGTCGACAGCACCGTAGTACGAGGCGCTTCCATATCCGGCCGGGGCTTTCACATCCGGCTTCTCCGCGATCACCGCGACCGCTGACTGGTCTTCCATGTACTTCGGATACGGAACCGGGCGGCCGGACGGGACCGTGAGCCTGGCGGCATCTCGCGGCGCGACCAGCCCGCCGGCGCTGTAGAGAGCGGTCGAGTACTCGAAGTGGACTGTTTCGTCCGGCGCCTCCAGGATTGGAACGAAGAAAACCCACGCCAGCGCGACTGCCGCCGCCGCGGCCACGATGACGGACAGGAGCACGCCGGCCGCTCGTGGCGACAGCTGTTTCAAGCGGCCCGCCATTACTTCTTCTCGAAGAGGAGCAGGCGGACGTCTCCGGCCCTCGTCAGCCCTGGAACCCTCGACAGCCCGAGGTCGACCGCCCAGCCCAGTCTCCGCATCATGTCCAGTGCGGGTGAACGGCCCAACCGGCGGCTCGCCCGCACGGCGAGCATGTAAGGGATGTGACCGATGAAGCGCACGCCCACCTCGCCTGTCTTTGAGTAGCCGTGGCGGGTTGTGGCGTCGATCCACTGGCGCCGGCTCCGCGCGCGCAAATGCGCATCCCCGTGCCCGATGACGACCAGCGGGGAGTATTCGAGCACGGCGGCCACCCCTCCCTCTCGCAGCATGCGCGTCAGGTTGACCAGGGCTGCGTCGAATTCGCCATCCGAGGTGATGTGCTGCAGCGCGGTGACGCTGAGCCAGGCGTCGAAGGACGACGGCGGGAGGTCGAGGTCCTGGATCGCGGATGTCAAGTAGCTGACACCTGGCGCCGGGGCCGCGTGCGCTATGAGCTCACCGCTGAAATCGACACCGGTGACAATCCAGCCTGCCTGTGCCATGAGCACGCTCCAGTGACCGCTGCCGCAGCCGGCGTCGAGCAACCGCCGGCCCCGGCCCGCACCAAGCAGACGCGTGAGCGCGGAGCGGCGGAGGCGCTCTTCGTACGCGTCCATGGCCACGTCCTGATAGCCGCCCGCCCGCGCGCCCAGGCGGCGGACACGGTCGTCCCAGAAGTCGCGATCCGAGGGGGGGATCAAGCGATCAACGGGCGCCGGCGACAGTCCAGCTCCTTGCCGGTCTCCCGGTCGGGACGCATGACCAGGCCCGTCAGGCCGGGCGCCGGGCCCTGATCACGAATTGATCCGCGAAACTCGTGTCGAGGTCGCCTTTGTTCCTGAACTCGAGATCCATCGACGCGCAGAACTGGAGCATCGAGCCCAGCACCGTCTCTTTTGTCTCGATGGGGAAGAATCCTTTGAGGACGTGTTTCGCCAGCGACTGGAAAAGATTGCTGCCGAGGCTCTCGACAGCGAATCCGCTCTCTTCGAAATGGTGACGGATGGTGTCCAGGCCGATCAGCGACACGTGGTAGCCGCTCGGCTCCTGGCGATCGGAGGCGTACCGCGACTCTCGCTTCAGGAAGACGCTGCTTGCGCTGTTCGCGACGACCAGGACCAGGCCGCTCGGCTTCACGACCCTCGTGATCTCGGCAAGCGCGGCCGATCTCACGTCCGGCGGAAGGTGCTCGAGCACGCCGAGACACAAGACGACGTCGAAATCACCATCGTCCGCGGGAACCTTGCGGGCGGTTCCCTGTTCGTACACCACGCGTGCACCAACACCGGCGGCTTCGACGTTCTGCCGGCACGCCGCCAGCATCTGCCGCGAGTTGTCCAGCGCGACCACCTGCGCCCCCGCTTGCGCCACCGGCACGGTGACGCGCCCGACCCCACATCCCAGGTCGAGGACGCGAAGCTTCGTCCAGTCGTCAACCGCACCCAGCACGCAAGCGATCTCCCAGATCGAATAAGCCTCGTTGAAGTACGCCGGCAGGTTGAAGCTCAACACCGCGGCGAGCGGGTTTGTCTCCTGCAGCCTCTTGCTCCAGTATTCCTCCGCTTTCGCCTCTTCGTACATCAACGTTCCTTATAGTCCCGCGCGACCACAGAGCCGCAGCGAATGATAGTCACGATCGGCGTGACACGCCCGTCATCGACCGGAGACATCGGCGGGCGTGG
>DAIPXW010000105.1:0-6801 GCA_036783075.1 Candidatus Dormiibacterota bacterium
CCGGTCGCCGCGGTCGAGCCGGTTGACGATCTGCAGCAGGATCTCATCCTGGTGCATCAGGTGATTCATGAGCGCTTTCAGCTCTTCCTCGCCTTTGATGTTCAGCTCGTAGTCGTGCTGGGCGCGTAGGCGGTCACGGTCGGCGATTCGGTTCAGCGCCATCAGCACCAGTGATACCCACACCGCGACTTCGAGTCCAAGGATGAAGTCGAGGAAGTAGAACGGGTAGCGGTCCCACGGGTGAATCAGGTTGAACGCGTTGAGGCCGACCCACAGGACGACGATGCCGGCCTGGGCCAGAACGAAGACCCAGCTGCCGACGAGCCGGGCGAAATCGTCGGCGATGCGGTCAGCGATGGTCAGCTTGCGGTCGACCTCCCGGTTCAGGTCGCGCACCGGCGGGTGGTCGTGCTGGTGCTTGATCAGGTCCCGCGCGATGTCCTCGATTTCTCTGCCGATCGACATTGATGCCTTCCTTTGGGGTTGCTGCGATCACCGGCGGCGCGGCCGCGGCGCGGCTGTATCGGCATAGCTTCGCTCAAAAGACCCTTGCCTGGCTACGGAAAGTAGGTTTGGGGGGTTTCGATCAGCGGTAGTCGTGGGAGCGCAGGTGCGGCCGGGGCACGCCCTGGAGCGCTTCGATGTGGCTCGCGAGGACCGAGTAAACGCCGTCCTGGCGCTGCATCACCCCATCGATGACCAGGATGGGCTGGCGGTTGGCGACCTGTCGGTAGCGCTCGTAGACGTCGGGCTTGATCGTCACGTTGACCTGACCGAACTCGTCCTCCAGGGTGAAGAAACGGATCTTCTTGGCGGTCGAGGGTGCCTGGCGCGTGATCACCAGGCCGGCGACCCGCACCTGCTGGCGGTCGCGGACAGAAGCGAGCTTGTTGCTCTCGAGCGCCCCCATCTCCTGCAGGCGTTCGCGGCAGAAGTGGATCAGGTGGTGGCCGGTCGATAGGTCCGAGATGCGGTATTCGAGCTGGTTGGCGTCGAAGTCGTCGATCGTGGGCAGGCGTGGGGCGGTGCCGTTGAGCCGCAGCTCGGATTGCCTGTCGATCCCGCGGCGCAGGCCATGGCCGTGCCAGCGCTCCTGCCAGCCCCAGAGCAGTTCGCGGCGGGGCTGGCCGAGCGCATCGAAGGCGCCGACCATGGCGAGGTTGCGGACGGCGCGGGGGCCGACGGGAGCGCCTCGCAGGCGGTGGAGGAAATCGTCGAAGGATCTGTACGGGCCGGCGCGATCGCGCTCGGCGACGATCGCATCGCGGCCTTCCTCTCCCAGGTCGCGGACGTAGTTGAAGCCGATCCGCATCGCGTGGGTCTGGGTCTTAACAAGCTGGGTTGACGTCACCGATACGCTGGTTTCGGTTGGCCGGTGGGGGAGGGCCGGTCTGGTGGAGGAGGGAGGGCCCTCGGTGACGTGTGTGTCTTGCGGGGCGGGCGCAAGTGGCTCGGGCAGGCACCGGACCGCGGACAGGTTTACGTCGACGGGCAGCACCGTCACGCCATGGCGCTTCAGGTCCTCGACCAGCACGCTTGGGTGATAAAAGCCCATCGGCTGGTTGTTGAGCAGGCCACAGCCGAACTCGACCGCGTGGTTGAGCTTGAGCCACGCGGTTTCATAGGAGGTGCGCGCGAACGCCGCCGCGTGCGAGCGGCAGAAGCCGTACACGGCAAAGCCCTGGACGGCGGCGAAGAGCTGGTCGGCGACCTCGCGAGGCACCTGGTGCGCAAGACAGCCCCTGATGAAATCCTCCTCCAGCGACGACATCTCGACCCGGTTGAGATGTCGCGTCATCGCGCGCCGAAAGCCGTCCGCCTTGCTCGGCGCCATGCCGGCGACGTGCATCGCGATCTCGATGATCTGCTCCTGGTAGAGGATCACGCCCAGCGTGTCCTTGAGGATCGGCTCGAGCAGCGGGTGCGCGTAGGTCACCGGCTCGCGACCCTGCTTGCGGTTGATGTAAGGGTGGACGGCGTTGCCCTGTATCGGTCCCGGGCGGATGATCGCAACCTCGACGACCAGGTCGTTGAACGTTCGTGGGCGGGTACGAGGCAGTGTCTGCATCTGCGCACGTGACTCGATCTGAAAAACGCCGATCGTGTCCGCGACGCTGCACATCTCGAAGACCCGGGGGTCGTTCAGCGCCAGCGCGTCGAGGTCTGGGCGCCGGCCGGTCGTACCCTCGATCAGATCGAGGCTCTCGGCCACCACAGACAGCGTCCGCAGGCCGAGCATGTCCATCTTGATCAGGCCTAGGTCTTCGACGTCGTCCTTGTTGAACTGGACGACCCGCCTGCCCTCCATGGTCGCCGGCTCCACCGGCGCGATGTCGACGAGCGGCTCGCCGGTGACCAGCATCCCGCCGTTGTGGATCGAGAGGTGGCGCGGAAAGTCCTGGACCTCGCGGCACAGCTCCAGGAAGTGGCGCCAGCTCTGGGGCCGCATGTCCGGCGGCGGCACGGAATCGAGCATCGAGTCCTCGACGTCCTCCGTGAACCAACGGTCGACGCCTTTGGCGAGCCGGTCGAGCAGCTCGGCCGAGAACCCCAGCGCTTTGCCGACCTGCCTGATCGCCATCCGGGGCTGAAACGTGACGACGTTGCAGACCATGCCGGTCCGCTCCCACCCGTATTTCTCGTAGATGTACTGGATTACCTGTTCGCGGTGCGCGGTGGAAAAATCGATGTCGATGTCCGGTGTGCTCGTCATCTCCTCGTGCAGGAAGCGCTCGAAGAGAAGGTTGTGCTCGATAGGGTCGACTCGCGTGATTCCGAGCACGTAAGCGACGATCGAATCGGCCGCCGAGCCCCGCCCTTGGCCCGGGACCCCGCGCTCCCGAGCGAACCGCATCAGGTCCCAGTTGATGAGGAAGAACTCGGCCAGGCCCGTCTTCTCGATCACCTCCAGCTCTCGCTGCAGGCGGTGTGCCACCTCGGGCGTGATGGGCCGGTACCGCTCACGAACCCCCTCGAAGCAGAGCTTGTAGAGAAAGGAGAAGGGCGTCTCGCCCGCCGGCACCGGGTAACCGGGAAATCGCACCTTGCGGAAGTTGAGGTCGACCTCGCACTCCTGCGCGATCTCCCACGGCGTGGCGAGCGCCTCTGAGTGGCCCTTGAACAAAAGGCGCATCTCGGACGCGCCCTTCAGGTGGTGCTCAGAGTTGGGGAAGAGACGAGGTCGTGCCTCGTCGAGGGTCGCCCGGTGACGGATGGCGACCAGGACGTCGTGCAGCCGCCGCCGCTCCGCGACGTGGTAGTGAACCTCGTTCGTCGCCACGAGGGCGGCACCGCAGCGCCTCGCCATCGCGGCGCGGCCTTCGAGCACCCACTGGTCTTCGGCGCTGTGGTGATGGTGGAGCTCGCTGAAGACGCTGTCCTTCCCGAGCGCTTCCTGGAGCCCACGCAGCCGTGTCTCGTGGTCGGTCGCGCTGAGGTAGAACAGGTCCCCTCGGTGCTCGGCGACCCTCGCGATGGTCGCGCGAGCCTCGCCTTTCGGCTGGTCCGCGTGGGCGAAGCTCAACAGCCGGCATAGGTTGGAGTACCCGCGGATGTTGCGCGCGATGATGACGATCTCCTCGCCGTCGACCTCGAGCGCCGTGCCGATGATCGGCTTGACACCGAGCTTCCGGCAGGCCTGGAGGAACTTCACCGCCCCATAGACGCCGCCCCGGTCGGTGATCGCGAGGGCGGGCATCTCGAGCTCGGCCGCCCGCATCGCCAGCTCCGCGGGGTGCGATCCGCTGTCCAGGAACGAGAAGTTGGAGTGGCAGTGCAGCTCGACGTAGGGAACAGGCATCACGCGGCAGGTTCGTCGGGCCGCTTGCCACGACCCCCGGGTTGCGATAGGCTCTGATTTGGCCCCGGGGGAGCACCGCCGGGGCATTTTCTTTTTCTGGCGCGACCCGGCGCTATGGAGGTTTGACGATGCTCTCCGACGATGCTTTCATGCACGCCTTCTTCAATGCGGGCCTTGCCAACTCGGAATTTCGTCACCGCGACCATCTCCGGCTGGCGTGGCTGCAAGTGCGCCGCCTTGGCGCGTCGGGGGCCGAGGCCGCCGTTGTGGAGGGGATTCGGCACTTCGCCACGGCGCATGGCCACGGCGAGCGCTACCACGACACCATGACCAGGTTCTGGGTGCGCCTGGTCGCGCATGCGGTAGAAGACCGGCCGGAGATCTCCGACTTCGACGAGTTCCTCGTCGCCTACCCGCTGCTGCTCGACAAGAACACCCCGTTGCGACACTGGAGCCGCGAGGCGCTTTTCGGTGCCGAGGCGCGGGCTGCATGGCGCGAGCCTGACGAGGTCGCGCTGCCTTTCCGGCATCAGTCGTAGATCCGCTCGACGAACCACTGGTTCGCCTGGAGGTCGTGGTACAGCTCGCACAGGAGGTTGCTGTTGAGCAGCGCCTTCCAGTACTCGCGGACGACAGGCTCCTTCCACCATCCGGTTTCGACCTTCCAGCGGGCGATCGGATCGATCGACCCGCTGAAGGCGCCGGTGATGAAAGCAGGCGTCCCGTCAGCGTTCAAGGTGACCTCGACTGCCGCAGGTGGTGAGAGCAATCGGGTCATCACGACACCCAGCGGAAGCGCTCTGAAGGGAGGGGGGAGGAGAGGAGCGCCGGTCGCGGCTTGCGCACCATGTCGTCGCCAAAGCGTTCCTGCAGCCGCTCGAGCGCCGCGCTGACCTCTTCGCCGTTGCCATCCCCGCCTGCCCACAGCCTCAGCTGACGCTTCCCCGCGCCCTCGAGCACCGGCAGGTCGATCCAGAGCTCGGCGATCGGAGCGCACGGCCGCCATTCCTTGATCCACGAGCCGATGAGCCCGAACAGCTCGGCGGCGCTGCTCAGCGGATGGCGCACGACACTCTCGCGTTGCTCCATGCCGGCCCGCTCGAAAAGAAGCCTCACACGCACGTGTTTGGCGCCGGCGCCGCGCAGGCCCAATTCCTCGGCCAGGTCGCCGCACAGCGCTCGCGCGACGAACAGCAGCGCCTCACGATCCTCGACCGGCTCCTCGAACTGCCGGTGCGCGCTTGTGAAAAGAGGCGGGCGCCATGGCGTGATCTGATCTGGCTCGAGTCCTCGCGCGAGCATCACCGCATGCCTGCCCGCCGGCCCCAGCTGGCTCTCCATCTCGCGCGGGCCGATGGCGGCCACTGCGCCCAGCGTGCGAAGACCGAGAAGGTCCAGCCGCTCGAGCTGCTCTGGGTCAAGCGGCAGCTCGCAGGAGGAAAGAGGAGCCAGGAACCTTTTCGCGTCATCGATTCGCAAGAGGCGGCCCGGGCGCGCGCGGGCCGCCGCGAGCTGCGCGGCGAATGGCCCGGGCGCAAGGCCGAGGCGCGGTTCTCGGCCGATCGCGCCTTTCAATCGCCTCCGGGCTTCGCGGATCGATTCGCCTGGGTTTGGGACTCCGCTGACGTCAATCCACGCCACGCCTTTCACGCGGACCTCTATCACCGGGGCGAGGTCGTAGAGCGCGGCGGCGATCAGCTCTCGCAGGCGCGAGGTGATTTCCGGATCGGGAGAAAGAAAGCTCGCTTGTGGGCACAGGTGCTCGGCCTGGCGCATGGCCATCCCGGGCCGCACGCCGAAAGGCAGCGCCTCGTCGGAGGCGGCGATCACGTGCTCTTCCCAAAGACCGACGATGACCGGACCGCCGTAGAGGTCGCGGCGCCGTGCGAGCTCCACGTGACCGGTCAGGGCTGCCACCGTAAACCGCTGGCGGATCTTTGGCGCCCATGCGGCCGATTCGTGCGTCAGGGGGCCCGGCCGGTCGTCGTCACGCATCTTTAGATGCGCTCCTCCTACGGCCACCCCTTCCTTCGACTCGGCCCGCCTGGCCACCGAATCTCTCGCCATCGGTTACGCGGCAGCCCTCAGACCGCAGCAGACGCGCACTTCAGCTCTTCTTCACGAGGTGGCGCTTCGCTGATGTTGACGGGGTGATCGAAAAGAGACCGCGCGCCCAGGGGGTAGCGGATCTCCAGCTCGGATTCTCCCAGTGGGGCCGCGACGCGGTTTTTCACGCATCGAGCCGAGGCACGAAGCCCGACCAGCTGGCCTCGCTCCCAGATCCAACCATTGCGCGAAAAGCCCAGGCTCAGGCTCGAAGCGTGGGCGAATGCCCGGCCCGGCGAGTCGACGACCCCAACGATCACCGTTCCCGAGCGGTTTGCACCCGACTCGAGCGGCCCCAGCCAGTGCTCCGGTACCTCCCCCATTAAAAGGATGAAGCCGGCGCCGGCTTTCGCCAGCGCCGCCGCGGCTTCTCCAGCATGTTCAGGAGCCGGCGCGCGGACCACGGTCAGCGCGCTCAGCTCGGGGTAGAAGGGATGTAGAGCCCATGGATCGAAGGAAGATGAGGAGGATCCGCCGTCGATCACCATCGCGTGGGCGAACTCGTGTGTCGCGCCCGCGAGCAGAGCCAGGGCAAGGGAGAGCTTGCCGCACGTTCCGATCCCGGTCAAAAGGGCGAGGCGCCCTCGGGGCAGCCCGCCGATCCCGGTCAAGCGATCGATCGGAGTCCGGCTTGGCCAGGGCTGAGGGGGCGCGAGCTCCGCCGCCCTCGTCAGCGCCTGGCTGCCGAAACGGACCCGAATCGAGTTGATGGCGTGATCAAGCTTCTGTTCCTGCATCTTTAGGCCGCCTCGAAAGGAAGACGCAGGGAAAAAGTGGAGGCGCACTGACCATATCGAACAAATGTTCGCAAGTCAAGCCCTTTAGCCAGCCCTCCTTCTTATATGTGGAGCGGCATGTGGATCACCAGCGTGGCACGGGCGGCCGGCGCCTACGGG
>DAIPXW010000106.1:0-6793 GCA_036783075.1 Candidatus Dormiibacterota bacterium
CCAAGCTCGCCGCCTCTGGAAAGCTCGACCCGGTGATCGGCCGCGACGAGGAGATCCGGCGCGTCATCCAGGTCCTGTCGCGCCGCACCAAGAACAACCCGGTTCTGATCGGCGAACCCGGAGTGGGCAAGACGGCGATCGCCGAGGGCCTTGCCCAGCGCATCGCGACGGGCGACGTGCCCGAGGGTCTGAAAGGCAAGCGCGTCATCGCCCTCGACCTCGGCGCGCTCGTCGCGGGTACCAAGTTCCGGGGCGAGTTCGAGGACCGCTTGAAGGCGGTGCTCAAGGAGATCGAAGGCTCGGCCGGCCAGGTCGTCCTGTTCATCGACGAGCTTCACACGCTCGTGGGGGCCGGGGCTGCCGAGGGGGCAATCGACGCCGCCAATCTGCTCAAGCCCGCGCTCGCTCGCGGGGAGCTGCACGCCATCGGCGCCACGACGCTCGACGAGTATCGCAAGCACATAGAGAAGGACGCGGCCCTTGAACGCCGCTTCCAGCCTGTGCTGGTTTCGGAGCCAACGGTCGAGGACACGATCAGCATCCTTCGTGGGCTGCGCGAGCGCTACGAGGTCCACCATGGCGTCCGGATCAAAGACGCCGCCATCGTGGCCGCCGCGGTGCTGTCGCATCGCTACATCACCGATCGATTCCTGCCGGACAAGGCGATCGACCTGATCGACGAGGCGGCCGCCCGCCTTCGCACCGAGATCGACTCCCTGCCCGCCGAGCTCGACGAGCTCGAGCGCCAGATCCGCCAGCTCGAGATCGAGCGTGCCGCGCTCAAGAAGGAGACCGACACCGCCTCCAAGGAGCGCCTGGCGACCCTCGAGCGCGAGCTCGCTCAGCTTTCCGAGCGCCGCACCTCGCTGCGATCGAGGTGGGACCAGGAAAAGGCCGTCATCGGCCGCATCCGCTCGCTCAAAGCCAAGCTCGAAGAGGTTCGCGGGGAGGCGGAGCGCGCCGAGCGCGCCGCGGAGTTCGCCAAGGCGGCCGAGCTGCGTTACGGCAAGGCGGTAGAGCTCGAAAAGCAGCTCGAGCAGACCAACGCGAAGCTCGGTGAGCTGCAGGGGGGCCATCCGCTCCTCAAAGAAGAGGTCGATGAGGAGGACATCGCCGCGATCGTGAGCCGGTGGACGAAGATCCCGGTTTCGCGGTTGATGGAAGGCGAGGTCAAAAAGCTCATCCAGATGGAGGAACGGCTGCACGACCGCGTCATCGGCCAGGAAGAGGCGGTCTCGGCGGTCGCGAACGCGGTGCGTCGCTCGCGCTCAGGCCTGTCTGACCCGAACCGCCCGGTCGGCTCCTTCATCTTCCTCGGGCCGACAGGAGTCGGCAAGACCGAGCTCGCCCGCGCCCTTGCCGAGTTCCTGTTCGACGACGAGCAGGCTCTCATCCGTCTCGACATGTCGGAGTACCAGGAGAAGCACACCGTCGCGCGGATGATCGGCGCGCCACCGGGCTACGTCGGCTACGACGAAGGCGGCCAGCTCACCGAAGCCGTACGGCGCCGGCCTTACTCGGTGGTCCTGTTCGATGAGATCGAGAAGGCGCATCCCGACGTGTTCAACGTGCTGCTGCAGATCCTCGACGACGGCCGCTTGACCGACGGGCAGGGCCGCACCATCGACTTCCGTAACACCGTGTTGATCATGACCTCGAACCTCGGCAGCCAGGTCATCCAGGAGATGTCGGGCCAGGATTTCGATCGTGTCCGCACCGCGGTCCTGGCGGTGCTTCGCGACCACTTCCGCCCCGAGTTCCTCAACCGGGTCGACGAGGTCATCGTCTTCCGAGCCCTGACCGAGGCGCAGATCACATTCATCGTCGACATCCAGCTGAAGAGGCTCGAGCAGCGGCTCAGGGGCCGGCGCATAGAGCTCGCCGTCACGGAGGGGGCACGCAAGCTCCTGGCGCAGCGCGGCTGGGACCCGGTGTACGGAGCTCGCCCGCTGAAACGCGCGATCCAGCGCCTGGTGCAGGACCCGCTCGCGATGATGCTGCTCGAAGGCAAGTTCACCGAGGCCGACAGGGTCGTCGTCGACGCCAAGGACGGAGAGCTCGCCTTCTCGAGGGCCGACGTTCCCGCGCCCGCCGTGGCCGCGAGCTGAGACCGGACTTTCAGACTCGGCAGACGGTGCCTTGCGCCGGGAGCGTGAGGTCGATCAGGTAGGCGTCGATCGCCTGTTTCGCGCAGCTGCTCTTGTCGTAAGAAACGTGGCCGTTGCCGACGCGCGTCAGTAGGACCGAGCTGGTCAGCTGCTTGCTCACCGCCTGCGCCCAGGAGTAGGGCGTGGCCGGGTCGTTGGTGCCGCCGACCAACAGGATCGGCGGTGCGTTATCCGCGGTGATCGGTCCGACCTGTCCTACCGCCGGGTCGGGCCAGTACGCGCACAGCAGGTTCGAGTACTGGAACGCCGGCCCGAACAGGGGAGAGGCCGCCGCGTATTTGGGCCCCAGTGCGTCGTAGGAAGCGACGTCCGTGGGAACCGGGCGGTCGATGCAGTTGACCGCGACGCTGGCGTCGGTCTGGTTGTCATACGTCCCGTCGGCGTTGCGCCCGAGGTAGAGATCGGAGAACTGCAGCAGCAGGGCGCCATTGCCGCGGTCGGCCAGGGTGAGCGCCTGGTCGAGATAGGGCCAGCTGCTCTGGTCGTACAGGGTGACGAGGACGCCGATGATCGCAAGAGCCCGCGTCAGGGAGCGGCTTCCGACCTGCAGCGGGGTTGAGTCGAGGCGCTGCATCAGAGCCATCAACTTGGTGCCCGGATCGCCGGACTGCGCGTATGTGCACGGCGACGACCCGGTTCGCCGCGCGCGGCAGTCGGCCAGGAAGGCCTGGAGGTTCTGCTCGAAACCGACCAGCTGCGCATACAGCAGGTCGTTGGGCGTGAGCGTCGGGTCGATGACCCCGTCGAGCGCCAGCGCCCTGATGTTGGATGGGAAGAGGTGCGCGTAGTTCTCGCCGATGAACGTCCCGTATGAGAAGCCGAGGTAGGTGAGCTTGGCGTCCCCGAGGGCGGCGCGGATCACGTCGAGGTCGCGCGCCACGCTGGCCGTGTCGACGAAGGGAAGCAATCGGGCGCTTTTCTGCTGGCATCCGGCGGCGTACTGCTGGTCTGCCACGATGCCCGCCTGCTTTTCCTGGGGGTCGTCGAGGACAGGGTCCAGCGCGTTGAACGCGTCCTCTTGCGGTCCGTCCAGGCACCGCACCGGGGCGCTCTGCCCGATGCCCCGCGGGTCGAACCCGACCAGGTCGAACCTGGTGTTGAGGTTGGTCATGGATGCGGCTTCGCCGCGCATGAACTGGAGGCCGGAAGCGCCCGGGCCGCCCGGGTTGACCAGGACGGAGCCGATGCGACGCGCGGGATCGGTCGCGGGCTTGCGATTGAGCGCGATCCCGATCGTTGCGCCGTCGGGATGCGTGTAGTCGAGGGGCACCTGCACGAACCCGCACTGGAACCCACCCCCGCAATCGGTCCAAGCGACCGCCGTGGAGGAGGGGCTCGCCGACGGGCTGGCGTGCGCGATCGGGTTGCCGGGCCGCGTGCACGCGGCGAGTGCGGTGACGAGCACCAGGACCAGGGCCACGCGACTCGTCACCAATCGAGTCTAGCCGGGCGAGGCCACGGGGCGGCACACCAATACCCCATGCAACCCGGTTGCTCGGTGATTCGAGCCTGCTACAGTCCGCGTGCCGAATACGGGCGAGTCCACTGGGTCCTACCAAGCCGTCAATCCCGATACCCGTGTCGAGGAGTCGATATGTTCGATCGCTTTCTCCGCCCGAAAAAAGGAGATACGAATCCGCCCGCGGACCAGCGGTTGCGCCCTGTCGTGTTCCCGGCCGGCGCCACGTGCGGAGCCGGGTGTGCCAAGACCAAGGGCTATCGGTGCGCCTACCGCGACCAGACCGGGGCTCGATGCGGATGGTGGTGCTCCGACCACAGCATCATCCTCAACGGACGCGCATGGTGCCAGCGCCACGCGAACAGCGTCAAGTGGCTTAGGGCACAGGACGGATCGATCTACGAGATCCTGAACGTGGCAGCCATCGACGACCGGTCGCCCAACCTGGCCGGAATCCTGGTCGATGAGCTGAACGATGAGGTGATAGCCCATCTGAAGGCCAGTTTTGCGCAATACCGCGACGTAAACGTCGTGACCGACGGCAACATTCGATCGACCGTCATCCCGAAAGGCAGAGTGGAGCAAACGGCCACCGGGCCCGTCGTCCTAAGCGAGGGCGCACGCACCGCCTGGGCACGCGGTTGGGGGGTGTACAGCCACGTTGGCTATCTGGCCCGGGTGGTCCTGCGGGTGACGGCCACCGAGCCTCCGGTCGTCCATCTGTACGTCAACGGCGCGCTGACTCTGAGCCGAGTCCCGGACTGGATAACCAACCGTGGTCGGGGCACCGACCCACGCCAGGACCACGCTGAGTTCAAGCGCGCGGTCCTCGAGGCAATACAGAAATCGGTGATCGTCGAGCATCCCGAACCGTAGAGCTGACTTAGGAACGCACCTCCGGATAGCCGCGCTCGATTATCAGCAGGCCGGCTTGTCCGAGAAGATGGAGGCAGAGGCTCCGCTATCTGATGCGAGATCGGTAGCGAGCCAGGTGCCGTTCTCCAGGGTCATGGTGATCGTGAAGTCAGGAGGCGGCGGCCCACGCCTGATGACGACCGCAACGGTGCCATTCGCGTTGGCAGTCGCCGACAAGACCTGAGGGGCGACGAAGAGGCCGTTCTGAGTGCCCGTGATGTAATCCTCGCCGCAGACACCTGACGCTCCGCCGCTGGCGAAGTAGCCGATGCTGGAAAGGTGGTTGAGGCGCGCGATCAGCGCAGGAGCGAAGGGGCAAGAGGCAAAGTTGCTTGCAAGCTGGGGACAGCCTCCCCAAACGCCTGTGGTGTTCGGTAGCGGGACAATGATCGTTGCGGCGGCTGCGCGCGCCGCGCTCACGTCCACGGTTGCAGTCGGAGTGGTACTTGAGCCGTTGCCGGTGGATGACGCTCCGCAGCCGGCCAGGGCCACAACAGCCGCCACCGACAGCAGAACACGCGAGAATTTCATAGCTCTGCCCGTCGCGCCGTCGGTTCGGGACGGGTTTGCCCCATGCCGGTGGAACGCCGGTGCACCCGTTCAGTTACGAACCCCCGCCGCACGCGCCGATTAACGGGCCGGCAAGTACCTGACCCAGGGTCATAACGGTATGCCGAACCCTACGTTTATGTGTCATGAGGTGTCTGGCCGGCGAGCGGGTGATCGGTGTGGCCCTCGCGGCCATTTCCCTTGCGGCGTGCGGATCAACGGGCCCGAGCGCGGGTCGATCACCGGCTACCGGGATTCCGACCTTGGCTGCAACGACAGGAGCAAGCCCTTCTCCCGCTCAAAGCCCCTCACCTGCACAGGCTGACCTGCGCCTCGTGATCGCTGATTACAGCACTTCGGAAGTGCGCCTGGCACGGCTCGACGCGACGGATACGGCCAACGTCAAGGGAACATTCGACGGCATCGTCGACGACAAGGTGATCGTCGTGAACGGCACCCTCTTGGAGGCGATCAACCAAAACGGGACCGTCACGAAACTGGGCCAACTGGCGGCGGCGCCGGAAATGCTCGGCGTGGGGACCGTCGCGGTCAACCCACAGGTGTCTCAATGGCTCTACGTGATCCGGGATAACGCCTCGACCGTGCAGATCCATCTCGGTACCGCAACCTCGGACGCGGTCATCGCGACGTTGCCCTCCCCGGATGGCAACGCCTTCTATCGACCCTTCGCATGGAACACCAGCGGCGTCTACATGGTGAGGCAGCCTGTAGGCATCGGTGGGGCAGGTCCATTTCTCGAATACGACTTCCCGCTTGCGAAGTTCGACATGACCACCCATCGCGTGACGGACGTGTCCCCGCAATGCATCGTGCACCAGGTGCTCGATGACGGCACGATGATCTGCGGCCAGCCGAACGTGGGCGGGCGCATCGAGATACGGTCGCCAGCCGGGCAGAGCAATGCGATCCAGGTGGGAACCGGCACCAACACGAATGACAGCTACATATCTGTTGCCGTCTCACCGGACGGAAAGCGACTTGTCGCAGGTCGAAACGGATCAAAGGATCCGGTCATCAACTATCAGATCGCGGTCGCGGATCTGACGTCGTCGAGCGCAACCGCCTTCGGTCCTCTGGATTTCGTACCCGACGCCTGGTTGCCGGATGGCCGCCTGATCGCCGACCACAGGTGCGCCTACTCTGGCTGGGGCGGCGGACCTTGCGACGCGAGCCTCGACGGCACGTACTTCTTCAGCGCGGACGGCTCAACGCACTCCTTGTTCTACAAGCTGGCGGCAGGCGCCAACGTGGTGGGGTACGTGTAGGTTCTGCCGTCCCGCTCGCAACGGGGTTGAACGAGTCCCCGCCCTCGACCTGACCTCGCTTACGGCTTCACCGCGTGGGAGCCGCCTGTGACCGCGACGGCCGTTCCTGTCGATGAGCTGACGGTGCATGAGGAAGCCTGAACCGATGTTGACACCGAACCCGAATCGTCGGACGTCGAATCCTCCGAGTGAGGCGCGCCGGATACCGTGATGGTCGACGCGCAAGTGATGGGTGCTGCCGCGGACGGCGAGGTTCCAGGTACGGTCAGCGCGCCCAAAGCGCCGAGCAGACCCACGCTTCCGAAAGCGCTGACCGCCACTCCGGCGGTGATCCGGTCGAGCTTCCGCAAGGCGGCGCTGCGGGCCAGGATCCTGTCGTGAAGCGACATCGCGCGGTGTTCCATGCAGCAAACGAT
>DAIPXW010000107.1:0-6786 GCA_036783075.1 Candidatus Dormiibacterota bacterium
GGCAGGGGCGGAAGGATTCGAACCCTCGGCCCTCGGTTTTGGAGACCGATGCTCTAACCAGACTGAGCTACGCCCCTAGGCGAAGCAAGATTCTACCCGACGGCCGAAGGCCCAACTCCGGGCCCGATTAGCATCGGGACATGGCTCAAGGCGTACCTACCACCGATCTCCCGGTCCTGGTCGTCGGCGACGTGCACGGCGACCTCCCGCGCCTTTTCGAAGCGCTCAAACCGTATCCCGCCGATCGCTGGCACACGATCTTCCTAGGCGACCTCGTCGACTACGGCCCGTTCGGGGTCGGCGCGCTGCGTTTTGCGCGAGATCGCCCCAACTCGACCGTGCTGCTCGGCAACCACGAGGTCGCGATGTTGTGGGCGCTGCGCGACCCGCAGCGGGTCGGCTTCTGGATCTCGATCGGAGGCCAGGACCACGACCTCGCCGAGCTCGCTCGAGACCTCTCCCTCCAGGAATGGCTGCGCCTCCGGCCGTCCATGCTGCGCCTCCCCGACGCGACCCTCGTGCAACACTGCGGCCACGACGGGTACGCAACACTGCTCGATAAGGGCGAGGCGGACCCGATCGCTTCGATCAACTCCCACGTCGAAGAGCGGCTCCACAGCGAAGGCGAGGCCGAGCTCTGGAACGTCATGAGCGGCCGCAACATCTTCGCCACGTCGCGCGAGCGCCTGGACGGCTGGCTCGAGCTCACCGAAAGCCGCCGGGTCGTCTTCGGCCACAACCCGCATCGCGGGCCGAAACCGGACGTGCAGCAGGACGGCAAGGCGATCAACTTCGACGGCTCTTTCAGCAGCTTCCACCGGATGTTCCGGCACCTCTCCCCGCCAGGCGCGACGGTCGCCCCTCTTCCGCCAATGCCGGTCTAAGCTGTGAACGCATGCCTGAGCTAATGACAGACGTGCGGACGGACGGCGCGCACTCGCGGAGCGCCCCTAAGCCCATGATCAGCGCGGGTCGCATCGCGCGCCGCGTCCGGCAGCTCGGACGAAACATCTCCCACGTGTACCGCGACATCGACACACCGCTCGTCCTCGTCGTGATCCTCAAGGGCGCGACCGTCTTCGCCTCCGACCTGCTCCGCAGCCTAAGCATCCCCGCGGAGCTCGAGTTCGTGCGGGCTTCGAGCTACGGATCGGGGACGAGCCGCGGCGCGCTGAAGCTCGCACACATGGTCGACGGACCTCTGGTCGGCCGCCACGTGCTGCTCGTCGAGGACATCGTCGACTCCGGGCGCACGGCGCAGGCGGTCACGCGGCGGATCCGCCGCATGAAGCCCGCCTCGCTGCGCATAGCGGCGCTTCTCGACCGGCCGACGCGGCGCGAGGTCCAGGTGAAGATCGACTTCCTCGGCTTCACGATCCCCGACCGGTTCGTCATCGGGTATGGGCTCGACTACGCCGGCCTGTATCGAGAGCTGCCCGGGATCTACTCGCTCAGCTAGCGACCGCCGCGGGCCTGCAGTCCCGGCATGGCCGGTAACCGGCCGCCCGCGCCTCACGCTCGTCGCGGAAATAGACGAGGTTTCGCTCGTTCGCCCGCCTCCCGTGGTAGCACGTGGGAAAGCAGAACACCTTGGTGGTGCGGACGCCCTCGTAGCGGAATCCGGAATGGGCCAGGTCCTGCAGGCGCTTCAGCTGCACTCCCTCGAGCGTCAGAATCGCCTTCTTCGCCTCCGGCCCACCCCCGCCATAGTTGCCGATCTGTCCGTCCGTGCGGACGACCCGATGGCACGGGATGAGGTACGGGATGGGGTTGTGCGCGAGCGCGGTGCCCACCGCCCGCACCGCGGCCGGGTGGCCGATCTCACGCGCCACCCAGCCGTACGGCCTCACCTGGCCGCGAGGGATCTCTCGCGTCTTGCGAAGCACCGCCTGCTCGAACACGGTCAGCCCGCGGAGGTCGAACCGAAGGCGGCGCCTTCCGTTCAGCTCGTCCTCGATCTTCGACCCCAGGTCGGGTGGAGGCGTGGCACCCACGACCTGCCGCCCGACGTCGATTCGAAACCAGTCCTCGAACTCGGCCGCCGAAGCCGAGCGAGCGGCGGCCGAGACGCCGTTGCGATTCCACGCCACGAACACGTCGCCGAGCACGGTCTCGAACCGCGCGTACGAGTCCGCCATCCCGACGTGGGCCAGAAGACGGTCGGCGAAGCCGGCCGGCGCTTTCTCAGCGCCAAGCCTTTGCAGATCAGTCGTCAGCGTTGTCATCGTCGTCACCTCTCAGCATTTTCAGTCCTCGGTGGACGTTCGCCTTGACCGTCCCCACCGGCTGCCCCAGCGCCTCCGCCGCCTCGGCGTAGGAAAGCTCCTGCACGTGCCGCAGCACGACCGCCTCGCGGTAGCGTGGCGGCAGGCAGGCCACCCGCTCGGCCAGCGCGTCCATCTCCATCCTCTGTATCGCATCAGCCTCCGGCCCCTGCGTGTGGTCCGGCTCGCTCCCGTTGAGCTCGACCAAACGCGGCCTTTTCCCGCGCACGCGGTTGCGCACGACGTTGAGCGCGATCCGGTTGAGCCAGGCCTTCTGCTTCAGATCACGGACGCGGTCAGGCGGGTATGTGACGAGGGCGCGATAGGCGCGAAGGAAAGTGTCCTGCGCGACCTCCTCGGCGTCCTGCCGGTTGCCAGTGAGCGCAAGGCCAAGAGCGAACACCCTGTGCTGGTGCTCGTTGACCATCCGTTCGAACTGGCGCTCCGTCCCGTCCATCACTCCTCCAAACACACGATGCGCCCGAGAAGTTGCATCCCGGGTCGGGAACCATGATGCCGTGCCAGGTGTAATTAGCGTGCCGATGGAGGGCCGACCAGAGGCTGATTCCGAACTGTTCGCGCGCGCCCAGCGCGGCGATACGGCCGCCTATGAGGAGATCGTGCATCGATACCAGCAGCTCGCGTTCCGAACCGCTTACGTGATCACCGGCTCGGCTGTCGAGGCGGAGGACGCGGCGCAGGACGCTTTCGTGAAGGCATACCGCGCGCTCGACCGGTTCCGGCTCGGCGCCGACCCTCGCCCGTGGCTCCTGCGCATCGTCGCCAACGAGGCGCGAAACCGGGTGCGCGCTTCGGGACGCCGCCAGGGACTCGAGATGAGGCTCGCCGAGGGCTTCCGCCAGGGGGATGCGGCCCCATCCCCCGAGGCGGCGGCCGTCGCCGCCGAGGACAGGAGCCGGCTGCTGGCACTGGTCAACTCGCTGCCTGAGGATGACCGGCTGGTCATAGCGAGTCGGTACTTCCTGGAGCTCAGCGGCACCGAGACCGCGTCCGCTCTTGGCATTGCCGAGGGCACTGTGAAGTCCCGTTTATCGCGTGCCCTGGCGAAGCTGCGCAGCCGTCTCGAGGAGGCCTCCGATGGCTGACGTCGAGCGGCAGCTCGCCGCGCTTGCGACCGAGATCGACTGGCCTGGAACGCCCGAGCTCTCGAGTAGGGTCGCGGCCAGGATTGCGGAGGATGCTCGCCTGCGCCGGCCGGTGTGGCTGCGTCCATCGACCGGCCGCCGATGGGCCTTTGCGGCGGCAGCAATCATCGTCGCGGCGGCGGCGCTCCTTGCCTACTCACCGTCTCGCGAAGCGATCGCGGGCTGGGTCAACCTCCACACTTTCATCCAGCGCGTGCCGCACCTCGCGACCCCGACACCGCAGCCATCGGGGCCGCTCGGAAGCCGCCTCGGCCTGGGCCCCCAGACGACGCTCGCCCAAGCGCGGCGGACCCTCGCCTGGCACGTCACCGTGCCGTCGTCTCTTGGCGCGCCGGACGAGGTCTACGTCCAGGATCCCCCTCAGGGACCGCCTGAGGGCGAGCTGACCCTCGTCTACAGGGCGCAGCCCGGCATACCTGTGGCGAGCCAGACCGGCGTGGGGGTGCTCGTCACGGAGGCGCGAGGGACCATCGACCAGAACTTCTTCGGCAAGATCCTTGGCCCCGATACCTCGCTAGAAACGGTCACCGTGTCTGGTCATCAGGGCTGGTGGATTGCCGGTGCGCCGCACGAGTTCTTCTTCACCGACAGCGCCGGCAACTTCAGGAGCGAGACCCTTCGCCTTGCGACGAACACTCTTCTCCTCGATGACGGCGGAACCGTCATCCGGATCGAAGGCAACCTGACGAAAGCTCAAGCGCTCGAGATCGCCGCGTCGCTGGGCTAGGGAACCCAGCCTGCCCGACAGGTGTATGGGAGGCAAGGTGAAGAGCATGCGAAATCTCCTGGCATTGGCCTGCACAGCCGTCGTGATCGCGGCTTGCGGGCACGGGCCGGCAACCGCGGCCGGCGGCGACTACAAGCTTTTCGAGGCGACGACAGAGCATTCGCAGATTGCGGTGATCGACTCGCGCACGCACGCGATCGAGCGCACTCTGCCGCTCGGCACGCCGTCGCCCGACTGGAGGCACCTCTACTCGGTCGTCTCGGACACCCTTGTCGACACCGACCCCGCCACGGGAGCCGCGCGCCACACCCTCAAGTTGCCTGGCTATTACCAGTTGCCTCCGGCGACCCTGAGCGGGCTGCCGGGAGGCCTGTCGCAGAACGGTCGCTGGCTCGCCCTTGAAGCGTTCGACGATTCCACCGCGACGCCTACGGGCAGTCACATCGTGGTTGTGGATACGACTTACGCCGCCACGATCCGGCGTATCGACCTCAACGGCTACTTCACGTTCGACGCGATCAGCAACGATGGGCAGCGCCTGTACCTGATCGAGTACACCTCGCAGGCCACCTATCGCGTGCGGATGTACGACCTGCCGATCGGGCAGCTGGATCCTAACGTCGTCTTTGACAAGAGCGACGGCTCTCTAGCGATGACGGGCCTGCGCCTGTCCGGGATTCCCTCCAGCGACGGCCACTGGCTCTACAGCATGTACATCCGCGAGGGGGCGAGCCCGTTCATCCACGCCTTGAGCCTCGATGGCACGATCGCGTTTTGCCTCGACCTCCCGGGCCTGGGCTACTCGTCCGACATGAACGCGTTCCACTGGTCGATCGCGATGGCCGCAGACGGCTCGAAGCTTTATGCCACGAACGCGGCGAGCGGGACCGCGAGCGAGCTGAACACCGGCGCTGACGCGATGCCTGCTGTCGCCAGGTCCGTTCAGATCGACTCCGGCAAGGCTGTGGCCGGACTCTTCGCCCAGGACGTGCAGGCGAAGGAGTTCGGAGCGAACGCCGCGGTGCTCACACCCGATGGAAAGACCCTCGTCACAGCCGCGTCGTCGGGCATCGTGTGGATCGACACGTCCGGTCTGCGCGCCGGCACCCGCCTACTCAACGACTGGACTGTCTGGAGCCTGGCGCTCAGCCCTGATGGCAGCGTTCTCTGGGTCCTGCGCGATTCGGGCGAGATCGCCGAGATCTCGATGCGTTCCGGCCAGGTTGCGGCAACGTTCAACCCCGGCGCCGGCTATCCGTTGGCCCTCATGCGGGTGGAGGCGCCGTAGCTACGAGCTCGTAGCCTCTGCACTTCAGGACGGGCAGGCGCGGGTAGCGGGGAAACGACCGATCCGAAAGAGACAGCTCGCACATCCGGAAGGTGCTGCGCGTGCCCTGGACCTTCCGAGAGTGTTTGCAGGAGGCGCACAGCCCGGGTTCCACGATTGCCAATCATGTAGCCACGGCGCCGGAGGAGTATCCACGTCAGGGTCATGACCATGGATACGATCCCCGCCGCCTGTCAGATCAATCCCCCGTGAAGATCACCTCTTTGTAAGAGGGGGCATGGATTCGAGGGCCTTCACCAGGCGCTCGATCGAGCTTGCGATTCCGTAGCGCGAGGCAAGCTGCGCGGCCTTTTTCGGGTGCTCCGGGTAGCTGTCACGCCGCCCGCGGGGGACCTCGATCTTCAGGTCGCCGACCGGGCGCACCACCCGCCCGGCCTTCTCCATGTAGTCGGCATCCGAGGTCCGGAACACGCCCGCCTCGATCATCGCCTCCACCGAGCCGTACTTTCGCACGAGGTCCGCGGCCTTCTTGGCTCCGACGCCGGCGAGTCCGGGAAGGCCGTCCGACGGATCGCCGCGGAGGATCGCGAAGTCGGCGTACGCCCGGCCTGGGATCGAATATCGGCGCTCGATCTCGGCCTCGTCGACGACCGCCATCCCGCCCTTTTCCGGGTAGAGCACCACCACGTCACGGTCCTTGACGAGGCTGAAAAGGTCGCGGTCGCCGCTCACGATCTCGACCGGCGGGCTGACCTTGGTGACGAGCGAGGAGATGATGTCCTCCGCCTCATAGCCTTCCAGGCCCACGGCGTCGACACCGATCGCCGCGAAGCACTCCATGATGATCGGCATCTGCGGGTCGAGCGCGGGGGGCACCGGCTCGGCGGTCCGATGAGTCTTGTAGCTGGGGATCAGCTCGACCCGCCAGTCCGGCCGCCAGTCTTCGTCCGTCGTCACGACGACATGGCGAGGCCGGCGCTCCGTCACGTACCGGGCGAGGTTGTCGAGAGACCCGCGCACCGCGTTGACGAGAGTTCCGTCCGGGGCACGCATCGTCTGGGGTATGCCATAGAAGGCGCGGAAGATCATGCTCGAGCCGTCCACCAGCAGCCACTCCGGCAAGGCTGCACCATGGTAAGTGTGAAGTCGTTCGCGATGCTGCTTGCCGTGGCCTTCATCGCGACCGCCTGCTCGACCTCGGGTTCTGGCGCCGCCGCGTCGACCGCAAGTACCGGCTCGCCGGCGCCGACTGCCAATGCCGCCGACTCGAAAGCCGTCGACCTGCGCGTGCGGCTCGACCTGCTCCTCGGCGAGCAGGTGATGGTCGTCGCCAAGCAGGCG
>DAIPXW010000108.1:0-6759 GCA_036783075.1 Candidatus Dormiibacterota bacterium
CGCCAACGGCGTGGCCGGCGCCACCGTCGTGAACACCTACAAGGACGGCGTCGCCGCGCTCAAAGCCGGCAAGTCGATCAGGTTCGTGGGCGCCGGCGGCGAGAACCAGTTCGACCAGTACAACAACTCCGTCGCGGGCTACATCCTGGTCAAGTACGACGCCCAGGGCAACGAGGTCAAGGTGACCGCGCTCACCCCGGACCAGACATCGACCATCGCAGCGGCAGGCGGTATATAGAGTTCCGATTCGCAGCCTGAGGAGCCGGACGCCGTGAGTCTGTACGAAGCGGCGTTCGGCTTTGGGCTCGTCGGGATGTCGGTGATCGCGCTGGCGGCCGTCGGATTCACCATGCAGTTCGGCATCACCAACATGATCAACCTCGCCTATGGCGAGGTCATGATCTCGTCAGCCTACGTGGCGTACTACATCAACCGGGCCGGCCTCTCGATCTGGCTCGCGATGATCGCCGGCGCGCTCTTCGGTGCGGTCTTCTCGTTCCTGCTGAACCGGATCGTCTACGCACCATTCCAGCGCAAGGGCACCGCGCACCTCGGCATGGTCATCGTGTCGCTTGCGGTGTCGCTCATGATCGCCAACCTGCTGCTGCCCATCGTCGGCTACTACAACGTCTCGTACCAACAGAACTCCGGGGGCCTCATCCGGCTGGGCGGGATCGCGCTGACGATCAACCAGATCCTGATCATCGTGATCGCGATCGTCGTCATGCTGGCCATTCACGGCCTTCTCACGTATACCCGTTTGGGCAAAGCGATGCGAGCCACCGCCGCCAACGCGACGCTGGCCCGCAACTGCGGCATCCAGACCCAGCGCGTGGTCGACGCGGTCTGGCTGATCACGGGCGCGCTGTGCGGGTTGGCGGGAGTCGTCGCGGCATTGAACTCCGATTCGTTCGCCATCGCCAACGGGTCCGGCTTCCTGATCACCGCGCTCGCTGCAGCGGTCCTCGGCGGAGCCGGTCAGCCCTACGGCGCCATGATCGGGGCGGTCATCATCGGGATGGTGACCGAGCTCAGCGCCGCCGCGTGGTCACCTGAATACAAGGACGTCGTGGCTTTCGGCATTCTCGTCGTCGTCATGGTGCTCCGGCCCCAAGGCCTGCTGGCCAAACGCGGGGCCATGGCCGCGGCCGGATGAACACCTACTACGCGACGAACCTCCTGGTCTACGCGGGTGTGGACATCATCGCCTGCATCGCGCTCAACCTGCAGTTCGGCGTCTCCGGCATCACGAACTTCAGCTTCATCGTGTTTCAGTCGGTCGGTGCGTACGCCGCGGCCGTCCTGTCGATGCCGCCGGACACCGCGTTCGGCTACGACTTCCAGGTCTACGTCGGCGGATTCCAGCTTCCGTTTCCGCTGCCCTGGATCGGGGGCGCGCTGGCGGGTGGACTGCTTTCGATCCCCGTCGGGTTCGTGGTGCTCAGGAAGCTGCGCAGCGACTACCAGGCCATCGCGCTCCTGGTCACGTCGATCATCGCCAACCTGGTCATCACGAATGCGCGCGGGTTCCTCAACGGCGCCGCCGGCCTCGCTCTCGTGCCCCAGCCGCTTCAGGATCAGATCAACACCTCGACCGACTCATACGACTACTTCTACATCGGGGTGACTGCGGTGTGCGTGGTGCTGGTGTGGATCGTCGCCTCGAGGATCGTCAACTCGCCCTTCGGCCGATCGTTACGGGCGATGCGCGACCACGAGCTGGCCGCCAGCGCGCTGGGCAAGAACCCCGTTGCCTTGAAGATGACCATCTTCATCGTCGGCGGAGTGATCGCGGGTCTCTCCGGCGCGATCCTGGTCGGCTTCATCAGCGTTTGGGCACCTTCGACCTGGCTCTACCCCGAGACCATCATCCTGTTCGCCGCCGTCATCGTCGGCGGGCGAGGCAACAACCTCGGGGCGGTCCTCGGCGCGCTTTTGGTGCCGGTCGGCTTCGAAGAGGTGACCCGTTTGCTACCGAACCAGTTCATCCTGGGCCCGATCGCGATCACGCCCCAGGTGGGCCTGGTCCCCGCCCTGCAGTGGGTTGCGATCGGCCTGCTGATCCTCGGATTCTTGTGGTTCCGGCCGGAGGGCGTGCGTCCGGAGCCCCGGCGGGTCTTCGAGGGCGGCCCGCTCGTGGACGAGGTGGAAGTTGTCCGGGCCGGCTGATCAGCCGATGCTCGTAGCGCGTGACATCCACCGCCACTTCGAAGGCATGAGAGCGGTGGATGGGGTGTCGATCGAGGTACCTAAAGGCCAGATCACCGGCTTGATCGGCCCCAACGGCGCGGGGAAGTCCACATTCATGGCGGTCGTCGCGGGGACGCTGCCGGCGACCCGCGGCACGATCACTTTCGAAGGCACGGACATCACCGGGCTTCCCACCTACACCCGGGCGCGGCGCGGCCTCGTGCGGACGTTCCAGCTGCCGTCGGAATTCGCGCGGCTGACCGTGCTCGAAAACCTGCTCGTCGCAGCTCCCGACAATCGGGGCGACTCGCTGCTCGGCGCCCTGCTGGGCAAGCGCTACTGGAAGGCTGACGAGGACCGGCTGGTGGCGCGGGCACGAGCGCTCTTGAATCGCTTCGGGATGACGGCCAAGGAATCGGACTACGCCGGCACCATGAGCGGCGGGCAGAAGCGGCTGATCGAGATCATGCGGGCGCTGATGCTGCGGCCGCGCTGCCTGCTGCTCGATGAGCCCATGTCGGGTGTGCATCCGAAGGTCGTCGAAGAGATCCAGCACTATCTCGAGGACCTCCGCGCGGAGGGGCTGACGATCCTGATGGTCGAGCACGAGCTTCACATGGTGGAGCGGCTGTGCGACTCGGTCGTCGTGATGGCCCAGGGCAAGGTCATCGGCAGCGGAACCATGGCGACTTTGAGGCGACAGCCCGAGATTGTTGACGCTTACCTCGTTGGATGACCGCCGGCCGGCGAGCGGCCGGCCCTCGCCCACCCTGCGGGCGCAAGGCGTCACCGCCGGCTATGGGGGCGTGCCGGTCATCCGCGACGTGTCGATCGACGTCGGCCCTGGCGAGATCGTCGCGATCATCGGCCCCAACGGCGCGGGCAAGAGCACCCTGCTGAAAAGCCTGGTGGGCATCCTCCGACTAAGTGGCGGAAAGATCATGCTCGGCGACCAGGACGTCACCAACCACCCGCCCGAGGACCTGGCGCGCAGAGGGGTCGGATACGTGCCGCAGGTGAACGACATATTCGAGCCTCTCACCGTGCTCGAGAACCTCGAGATGGGTGGCTACCTGCTTCAGCCAA
Source organism: Candidatus Dormiibacterota bacterium (assembly GCA_036783075.1). Taxonomy (GTDB): domain Bacteria; phylum Chloroflexota; class Dormibacteria; order Dormibacterales; family Dormibacteraceae; genus Palsa-870. The sequence continues at coordinate 3,277 of DAIPXW010000108.1, forward strand.
GCCGGGTGCGGTCGCGCGTCGACGAGGTCGGCCAGGTCTTCCCAGCACTGCTACCGATGCTCAAGCGACGCGCGGACAAGCTGAGCGGCGGCGAGCGCAAGATGCTGGCGATCGCGCGGGTCCTGATGCTGGATCCCAAGGTCCTCATCCTCGACGAGCCGACGGCGAACCTGTCGCCGAAGCTCGCGGACAGCCTTCTCCGCGAGCACGTCCAGGGGCTCGCCGGCGGAGGCAAGGCGGTCCTTTTAGTCGAGCAGCGGGCGCGTGCCGCAATGCAGATCGCCAGCTGGGCGGCTGTGCTGGTATCCGGGGCGACGAGGCTGGAAGGACGGCCGGACGATCTCCTCAAGCGCGAAGACTTCGAGGAGCTGTTTTTGGGCGCCGGCACGACGTTGGCGGCCGAGCAAGACAAGGAGAGCTAAAGACATGAAGCTTCTGATGTTCAAAGACCACGGTGACCGGCGGCTGGGCGTGGTCCGGCCAGGCCATGACGACGAGGTCATCGAGCTGTCCGAACCGGCTGACATGCTCGAGCTGATCGACGCCGGGGACGAAGGTCTGGCCAGGGTTCGGACTGCGATGTCCGGCGGCAAGGGTAAGACCCACAAGCTCGCGGACCTGGAGCTGCTTGCGCCGCTCGACAACCCGCGGGGCAACGTCATCGCGATGGGCCGCAACTACCAGAAGCATGCCGAAGAAACCGCCGCGATGGAGGGCAAGTCCCCGAGCCCGCCCACGATCTTCACCAAGGCCATCACGTCTCTCACGGAGCCATTCGCCGAGATCGCGATCGATCCCGCCGTCAGCGACAAGATCGACTGGGAAGTCGAGCTTGCGGTCGTGATCGGCAAGCGTGGGGCAAACATCCGGAGGGCGGACGCGGGCGCCTATGTTTTCGGCTACACGGTGCTCAACGACGTGACCATGCGCGACATACAGAGCGGCTGGGGCGGCCAGTACTTCAAGGGCAAAAGCCTCGATCGGTCATGCCCGACAGGGCCGTGGATCGTCACGAGCGACGAGTTGAAGAATCCGCAATCTTTGAACCTCACGCTGCGGGTGAACGGCATCGTCAAGCAGGACGGGAGCACGCGGGACATGATCTATCCCGTCGACGCCATCATCGAATGGGTCTCGAAAGGTATGACTCTGTTGCCAGGGGCGATGATCGCGACCGGCACCCCGGACGGTGTCGGCTTCGCGAGGACTCCGCCCGAGTACCTGGGGCCCGGCGACGTCATGGAATCCGAGATCGAAGGCATCGGTGCTTTGCGCAACCGGTTCATCACGTCCTCTCGCGACTGACATTGAAATAAGAGGCTGCACGCAAAGTGCGGCAGCCTCTTACACATCTGAAGGCTCCGGCTAGCCGGTCGCGCCAACCAAGCGCATCGCCGCGCTCTGAAGTGTCGTGTCCGGCACCGCGCCGGTGATGATCTGGGAGACCACCAGGTTGCGGTCCAGCCAGACGTTGACGGGCAAGCCGATGTCCACCCCGTAAGCCGAGGCGATCGAACCCTGCGGGTCGATCACCCCTTCCAGGTGAACCCGCAGGCCCGCGAGGAACTGGGTCATCCGCGAGGTGTCGGTCTCCCGGTAATCCACAGCCAGCACTGTCAAACCATCCGTTCGATACGCGTCGTCGATCCGCTGCAGCGCGGGGAGCTCGTCCTGGCACGCGGTGCACCAGGTGGCCCAGAACGTGAGCAGCACCGGCTTTCCGCGGAAGTCGCCGAGGCTCACCTTGCTTCCGTTCAGGTCCCATGTGCTGAAGCCGGGAGCCTTCGCGCCGACCTGCGCGGTACCCGCCGCCACCGTGGGCTTCCTCGGGCTGGCGTTCAGGACGACGAAGCCGACGGCAGCCGTGGTCGCGAGAAGGACGACAGCGACCGGGAGGACGAGCGACCAGGCGGGTACCGATCGAGGGGTCGCGCTCAAGTCACCACGGCCGCGGCCGCCGCCGCCGCCACGAACAACAGCGCGAGGTAGACCAGCGAATAGTGGAACAGCGTCATCGCCGATCGGCCGTCGTCGCGTCGCACCGTGTTCACGGCCAGGCCGAGGAAGACGGCGCCCAGCACGATCGAGGCGATCGCATAGATCGGTCCAAGCCACAGGGCGGGCACCAGGCTCACGGCGAGCATGACGATCGTGTACGCGACGATCGCGCGCCGAGTCCGCTCCGGACCGGCGACCGCCGGCAGCATGGGCACGTTGACCGCCGAGTACTGCCGCCGCAGGAGGATGGCGAGCGCCCAGAAGTGCGGCGGAGTCCAGAAGAAGATGACCGCGAAGAGCGCCCAGGCCAGCGGGCTCAGCGATCCTGTCACGGCGGCCCACCCGACGAGAGGCGGAAACGCCCCGGCGGCGCCTCCGATGACGATGTTCTGAGTCGTGGAGCGTTTCAACCACATCGTGTAGACGAACACGTAGCAGAGGCCGCCGGCGGCGGCCAGGCCGGCGGCGAACAGGTTGCTGGTGACCGCGATCAGCGCGATCCCCCCGAGAGCGACGCCGATGCCGAACGCCAGCCCGTTCGCCGGCTGGATCCGGCCGGCAGGTATTGGCCTCCTGCGGGTCCGCGCCATGACGGCGTCGATGTCCCGGTCGAACCAGCAGTTGATCGCGCCCGCGCCGCCGGCGGCCATCGCTCCGCCCAGCACCCCACCGATCAGCACTTCGAGCCTGGGCCAGCCCCGGGCGGCGGCGATCATCGCCCCGAGCTCGGTGACGACCAGCAGGAGGATGATCTTCGGCTTGAGCAGCGCGGCGTAGTCACCCGCGGTTCGCAGCAGGCGATCCGCGAGCATCGCGGGCCGGCGGACGCCGGACTCAACCGCCAACGCTCGGGCTCCTCTCGACGGGGGACACGGATACCGGCAATCGCGCGTCCTCTTCCGCCAGCCAGCGGAACAGCAGCCAGAGGAACGCAAGGGAATAGGTGATGGCCCCCGGTACCCACATCACCCCGCCGCCGAGCTGCTGGTCGGTCAGCGCCGAGATCCCGCCGGGCCGGCTCGGAAGCAGCGCGTACGCGTAAAAAGGCGCGCCGGCAAAGGAGAGGACCGCGGCAAGGCCCCACGACTGGATCATCGCGCCGAACACGTAGGTGGCGCGGCCGAGCGACGTGAGCGGAGAGCGAAAAGGGTACTGGTCGATGAGCTGCGCCCAGAAGGCGATGCCGAGGACCAGGAAAAGGCCGTGCTCCAGGTGGTGCACCAGGTGGTTGCGGAGGGTCAGGTCGTAAAGGGCCGGCACGTGCCAGAGCCACAGGTTGCCCGCGGCCAGGACCCAGATGACCGTCGGGTTGGAAAGCCGCCGGTATGCCCATCTGAGCGGCGCAAACCGAGGGTCCTTGAACACGGGCCGCGCGATCGAGCGCCGGAGCCCGAGAGGCAGCGCCCTCCACAGCCTCGTCCAGGGGGACGACAGGGCGAGCAGCGGGGCGGCGACGACCATGAGCAGCAGGTGCTGCACCATGTG
>DAIPXW010000109.1:0-6749 GCA_036783075.1 Candidatus Dormiibacterota bacterium
CAACCTGCCCAGGTTTCACAGGCTGTTCACCCCGGCGCCGGCGGTCATCATCCGGAACGGCGAGTACTTGCCGGGGGTGATGGGGCGGCAGGGCATCGACAAGGAGGAGGTCGAGATGTCGATGCGAGAGCACGGCGTGGCAGACATCAAGGACGTGCAGCTCGCGGTGCTCGAGGCGGACGGCACGATCTCCATAGTCCCGACCAACGTCGCGCTGTCGCGGACCAAGCGCCCGATCAGGTTCCTCCACCGAGGCTAGGCCTTAACGGGCAGGGTTGCCTCAGCCGCCACCCCGGACTACGTTCAGCGGCAGTTGGTGCGTCAGGAGCTGGGGGAGGGGCTCCGAAACAGGAGGGCCCGCCAGGGGTGCGCCTACTCGGCCGTGAGGAACTCGATCGCCGCGCGCTTGAACTCGCGCGCAGGCACAGCGCTGAGGTGGTCTCGGTCGGGAATGGTCACGAGATGCGACGACGGGATGAGCTCCACCAGCTCGGGCGCGTCTCGGGCGAGGTCATCGCGATCGCCGACGACCACCAGGATCGGCGTGACCACGGCGGAGAGGCGGGCCGGGTCCAGGTCCGGTTTCAACCCTTTGATGCACGCGGCAAGCGCCTTCAAATCGTTCGTCGGCAGGGCGGATGCGAAGCGGTAGAAAGTCTGAGCGACGGGGTGGTCGGTCGGCTCGCCCCGCAGAAACGAGTCAGCGATCGCCTCCGAGCTGGGGATCGCCCCAGCCGAGCCAAGCCCGCCCAGAACCGCACGTCGGACGCGCTCGGGGAAATCGAGCACCACCTGCAGCCCGATCCGGGCCCCCATCGAGTACCCGATGTAGCTCGCGCCCGTGACGTCGGCGTGGTCCATCAGTCGAATGACGTCCGCGGCCATGGTCTCGATCGCGTACGCGTCCGGATCGTGCGGTTTGTCGCTGTGCCCGTGGCCCCTGCAGTCGAGCCCGAAGACTTGAAACCCGGCGGACGTGAGCGCCTCCTGCCAGCGGGTACCCACCCAGTTCAAGCGGTAGTCGGACGCGAACCCGTGGACGGCCACCAACGGAGATCCGTGCGCCGGACCGTGAACTTCGTAGTGGAGTCGGACGCCATCGCTGTCGAAGTCCATGCCGCGCCGTTAGGGTAGTGCCATGCCGGGTCGCAGCGCAGTGCACGAGAGAAGCGGCAAGGCGCTCGCCACAAAGCTCGAGATGCCCGGCACGTTCGTGGGCCGCGGAATCGGTCTCATGTTCCGTAGAGACCTCGAACCGGGGAGAGGAATGTGGATCGCACCCTGCAACGGCATCCACATGATGTTCATGAGGTTTGCCATCGACGCAGTGTTCCTGGACAGCAAGGAGCGGGTCAAGAAGGTGTACCGCAACCTTCCGCCGTGGTGGGGGGTGGTGTGGCTCGAGTGGGGCGCTTACAGCGTGCTCGAGCTGCCGCCGGGCTCGACCGCAGGCATCGACCTGCAGAGAGGCGACCAGATCGTCATCACCTGAGGGCGGTTAAGAAAGGCTTGACCCGCCTCTTAGCCTCGATCTGTGCGAGGTCGATTCCTGGACCTGGTCCTCCCACCGCGCTGCGGCGGCTGCCGCGCGGTCGGTTCATGGCTGTGCTCGCGGTGCAGGTCACGAATCAGGCATCTCGAAGAGCCGCTGTGCCGCAGGTGCGGCGCCGAGGTCGAGTCCGTGCGCAACGAATGCGGCTGTCGCGCTCGGCTGAAGGCGCTGTCGAGGTTGCGCTCCGCCGCCGCGTATGAAGGGCCTCTCGAGCATGCGGTGCACCGGTTCAAGTACCAGGGCTGGCGACGGCTTGCCGAGCCACTCGCGCTGTTGATCTGCGAACGCCTCGCCGTCGAAGGTCTCGCCGCCCGGTGGGCCGTGGCCGTTCCGCTTCACGCGGCGCGCTTGCGCCAGCGCGGCTTCAACCAGGCGGAGCTGCTCGCGACCGAGGTTCGCGCGCGTCACGGGCTTGAGACACCCCGAGGCGAGCTGGTCCGCATCCGGCACACGCCGCCCCAGGTGGGTCACGATCGGCGCTGGCGGCTCGAGAACGTGCGTGGCGCGTTCGAATGGCGAGGCCCGTCGCTGATGGGCCGTTCGATCCTGCTGGTCGACGACGTCGCCACGACCGGCGCCACTCTCGAGGCGTGCGCCGCCGCTCTGCGAGCCGGCGGATCGGGGCCTGTGATCGGGGTCTCGGTGGCACGGGTCAAAGGCTGAAGTGCGACGCGCTCCGCTCAGGCTCGAGCTTGAATGGGTTCCAGTTCCGGCGCTCTACCGTATAGTTGGCGGTCGGTTCAAAAAATCGCGAGCGGAGGCTAGCGAATGGCAGTTCGGATCCCTGGGATCAACATCGATGAGTACTACCAGCAACTAGGGCCGATCGAGCCCCTGATCCGCGACGACCGCGTGACCGAGGTGATGGTCAACGGCAGCGACCACGTCTACGTGGAGATGGGCGGCAAGGTCGTGCTGACGAACATCAGGTTCGTCGACGAAGACCAGCTGCTCAACGTGATCCAGTTCATCGTGCGGACCGTCGGACGCCGCATCGACGAGCGCCAGCCGCTGTGTGATGCCCGCCTCGCCGACGGCTCCCGCGTCAACGCGGTGATCCGTCCCCTCGCTTTGAACGGCCCCTTGCTCACCATCCGCAAGTTCTCACGCGACCCGTTCCAGGTCGAGGACCTGATCCGGTTCGGCAGCTGTAACGAGGCCGGTTTCGGCTTCCTGAAGGCCGCCGTGCTGGCGAAGGCGAACATCATCATCTCGGGGGGAACGGGAACAGGCAAGACGACCTTCCTCAACGTGCTCTCGGGGTTCATCCCGGTCGAGGATCGCATCGTGACCATAGAGGACGCCGCCGAGCTTCAGCTTCACCAGGAGCATGTGTGCCGCCTCGAGACCCGTCCGCGAGACATCAACGGCGAAGGCGAGATCACGATCCAGCGCCTCGTCATCAACGCCCTCCGCATGCGGCCCGAGCGCATCGTGGTCGGTGAATGTCGTGGTGGCGAAGCCCTGGACATGCTCCAGGCCATGAACACGGGACATGACGGTTCCATGACCACGCTGCACGCCAACAGCCCGCGCGACGCGCTGGCCCGCCTCGAGACCCTGGTGCTGATGGCCGGCGTAGATCTGCCGGTGCGCGCAATCCGCCAGCAAGCCGCGAGCGCCATCAACCTCATCGTCCAGCTGAACCGCCTTCGGGACGGTTCGCGCAAGGTGACCGCGATCACCGAGATCGTCGGCATGGAGCTCGACGTGATCACGATGCAGGACATCTTCATCCTCGAGCAGAAGGGCGCCACGCCCGACGGCAAGGTGATCGCTGAGTTCAAGCCCACCGGCCTGCGGCCGAAGATCCTCGACCGAATCTTCGCGCAGGGAATCCCGCTGCCGAAGGAGATCACCGCGCTGTTCCCGCCGCCACCCGGGTACAAGCCCTCGACACGCTGACGGCGGGCCACACGCAGCGCGTGCTCGCCAGTCATATACTCGGGCTGTGAAGGTCGTCCTGCACGACCGTACCAACGGTCTGGGGCAGGAGGTGCGGGAGAACGCGGAGCGCAAGCTGACGCGGCTCGTACGCCACTTCGGAAAGGTGGCGGACGCCGAGGTCGACTTCTCCGAGGAGCGCAAGCGCAGCGGGCTTTCGACTTTCGTCTGCCGGATCAATGTCCACCTCGATGGTCGCCGGACCCCGGTGCTGACCGCGCACGAGAGCGGAGCCGACGCGCAGTCCGCGCTCGATTTGGCCCTGGACAAGATCGACCGCCAGGTGGTCAAGCACAAGGAGAAGGTCACCCATCGCAAGCGGCCGGATTCTGCTGTGCGTGCGCCCGAAAAGAGGGGAGAGGATGAGCGGTCGACCGAGCCTGAGCGGATCCGTCTGAAGCTGCGGCCGATGACGGTGAGCGACGCGGTCGCCGAGCTCGAGTCTGACGGCCAGGCCTTCCACGTGTACCTGGATGAGGATTCCGGGGCCATCCGGATCGTGGCCCGCCGCGCCGACGGCACGGTGGCCGTGATCGAGCCCGTGGTCACTTAGGATCCCTCCGGCACCTGGGTTAAGAACCACTCCGGCCGGGTACCCTTGAACTAGTGCTGAGTCTCTCCAGGCTGCTCGATCCGAACGAACGCGAGGTCAAACGCCATCTCGTAGTGGCGCGTGCTGTCACGGAGCTCGAGCCTGAGCTCAAGGCGCTTGGCGACGCCGAGCTGCGCGCGCGCTCGGATGCGCTGCGCGAGAAGGCGACGGAAGGTCACGACCTCGACGAGCTGTTGATCGAGGCGTTCGCGCTGTGCCGCGAGGCGGGCCGGCGCACCATAGGACTTCGCCACTTCGACGTACAGCTCGTCGGCGGCATCGTCCTGCACCAGGGAAAGATCGCCGAGATGAAGACCGGCGAGGGCAAGACGCTGGTCGCGAGCCTGGCGCTTTACCTCAACGGGCTGGCGGGAAAGGGCGTGCACCTGGTCACGGTGAACGACTACCTGGCCCGCCGTGACGCAGGCTGGATGGCTCCGATCTATCACCTCCTCGGCCTGAGCGTGGGCATCAACGTGGGCACGGCCGGAACGTACGTCTACGACCCGGAGTTCCTCGACGAGACGCACCCCGACTCCAGGCTCCAGCACCTCCGGCCGGCGACCAAGCGCGAGGCCTACATGGCCGACATCACCTACGCCACCAACTCCGAGCTGGCGTTCGACTACCTGCGCGACAACATGGCGCACGACCTGGCGCAGTGCAGCCAGCGTGAGCTGAACTACGCGATCGTCGACGAGGTCGACTCCATCCTGATCGACGAGGCGCGGACGCCTCACATCATCTCGGGACAGTCGGACGAGACGACCGAGAAGTACTACGAGTACGCGCGGTGGGCGGGACGTCTCTCCGAAGGCGAGGACTACGAGGTCGACCTCAAGCATAAGTCGGCGTCCCTCACGGAGACGGGCATCGCCAAGATGGAGCGCTGGACCGGGATCCGCAACATCTACGACCTCGAGAACGTGCTCGAAGCTCACCAGATCAACCAGGCCCTGAAGGCCAAATCCCTCTTCCGGCGCGATCAGGAGTACCTGGTCAAAGACGGCGAGGTGATCATCGTCGACGAGTTCACCGGCCGCACGATGCCGGGTCGGCGCTGGTCCGATGGGCTGCACCAGGCGGTCGAAGCCAAAGAGGGCGTGAAGGTCCAGCAGGAGCAGAAGACCATCGCGACGATCACGGTGCAGAACTATTTCCGGCAGTACAAGAAGCTCGCCGGCATGACCGGCACGGCGCTGACGGAGGCGGAGGAGTTCCACAAGATCTACGGCCTGGACGTGGTGCTCATCCCGACCAACAAACAGATGATTCGACTGGACAGCCCGGACGTCATATACAAGACCGAGCAGTCGAAATTCGAAGCCGTCATCGACGAGATCGTCGAGATGAACAAGCTGAGGCGGCCCGTTCTCGTGGGCACAGTCTCGGTCGAGAAGTCGGAGCGACTGGCGCGAATGCTCGAGAAGCGCGGCATCAAGCACAACGTCTTGAATGCCAAGCAGCACGAGCGCGAGGCGGCCATCGTCGCCGAAGCCGGCCAGCCAGAAGGGGTCACCATCGCCACGAACATGGCCGGCCGCGGCACCGACATCGTCCTCGGCACGGGTGTGCAGGGCGTGGGCGGCCTGCACATCATCGGTACCGAGCGTCACGAAAGCAGGCGCATCGACAACCAGCTCCGCGGCCGCGCCGGGCGCCAGGGCGATCCGGGTTCGAGCCGCTTCTTCATCTCGCTCGAGGACGACTTGATGAAGATCTTCGGTCCGGCCGCCGACCGCATCGGCAGGCTGATGGACAGCCTCGAGGTGGAGCCGATCGAGCATCCATGGGTGGCGCGTTCGATCGCCGGCGCGCAGAAGAAGGTCGAGGGCATGCACTTCGACGCCCGCAAGCACGTCGTCGAATACGACGACGTAATGAACAAGCAGCGCCAGATCGTCTATGAGGAGAGGCGCAAGGTGCTCGAGGGCGCGGACGCGCGCGGCAACATCCTGGAATACGCAAAGGAGATCATCGCCAAGGGCGTCGAGCAGCACTGCGAGAGCCGCCATCCTGAGAACTGGGACCTGGACGGGCTCGTCAAGTACCTGTCCGCCTACCTGCCGATAGAGGCCGGTACGCAGATCCCGGAAGAAGCGCTCCACAACGGCCCTGATGGGCTCGTCGACCACCTCCATGCTGCCGCATCCGACGCTTACGACAGGAAGGTCGAGGAGATCGGAGCCGACCTCATGCCTCTCGTCGAGCGCGACGTGATGCTGCGCACCATCGACTGGCAGTGGATGGAGTACCTCACGCAGATGGAGCACTTCCGGGAGGGGATCGGACTGCGGGCTTACGGACAGCGCGACCCGCTGGTCGAGTACAAGAACGAAGCCTTCGACATGTTCAACGAGCTTCGTGAGCGCATACAGGCCTCCATCGTCGCGCGCATCTTCCGCGTCCAGGTCCAGCGCAACGCGCCGCCACCGACGCCTGCGCCTCTCGTGCGTCAGGTCGTCGAGAGCGGTCCTGCCGAGGTGGACGGAGCTGCCGGCGCAGCGCGCAACGGGGGTACCAAGAAGCGCGTCGCGACGATGCCGGGCGTCGCGCCCGTCCCGGTCGGAGCCGGGGGCTCAGCACAATCTAAGATCGGTCGGAACGATCCGTGCTGGTGCGGGTCAGGCAAGAAATACAAGAGGTGCCATGGCCGATAAG
>DAIPXW010000110.1:0-6669 GCA_036783075.1 Candidatus Dormiibacterota bacterium
TCATGACCGAGACCTCGGTCAACGCGCTGTTCATCCTCGTCTGGCAGGCCGCGATAGTGGGCGCGCTGTTGATCTACATCCGATTCGTGCTGCACCACGCGCTGCTCGAGGAGGCGGCGCACATGGGATTCGCGGAGACCGTCTGTCCGAGCTGCCACATGCACATAGTCGCGTCGGGCTTCTGTCCCAACTGCGGCATGGCTCTGACCGCCGCGCCGAATTCCGTCAAGCGCGGCCGCCGGCCTCGTGTCGACCCACCGGCCGAGGCGGCGAGGAAGACTTAGGTGGCGCTCACGTGCGCGCGATGCGGCGCGCAGAACGTCGACGGCAACCGGTTCTGCCAGGTGTGCGGCACGCCTCTCGCCGCGATCGGACCCGGCGGACAGGCGCCGCCCGCCTTCGCCCCGCCGCCGGGCGCGCCGCCAGGCCCCCCGTCCGGGTACGCGTCACCACCCGGCTACGCGTTGCCGCCCGGTTACGCGTCGCCGCCCGGTTACGCGTCGCCGCCCGGTTATCAAAGCCCTTACTACGCGCCGTCGGCAGCCGCCCCGCAAGCCCCGGTCCACCGCACGCCGTGGTTGATGATCGTCGGAGCCGTGGTGGTGCTGCTCGCGGTGATGGCCGGAGGAGGGACCGCGATCGCGCTCCTTCGCGGCCAGACGGCCTCGACCAACGGGAGCGGCATCGCCCCGGTGCCGAGCCCAAGCCCGGCGGTGTCTCCGAGCCCGATCACGTCACCGACCGCGCCGGTGGGACCGACCGCGTCGAACGACGGCGAGACGATCCCCGTCCCGGCGGGCTGGGCGGTCGACGCGAAGGACAGCCAGTCGATCACGATCTCGGACGCGAGCGGCACGGGGTCGGTCACCGTCGGGAGCGGCACCTCCAATCCGAATGAGACCGCGCAGCAGAACAAGGACACGGTCGACAAGTTCTTCACGGGCAAGTACCCCGACACGAAGAACTGCGCCAACAGCAAGACCACGACCGGATCGCTCGACGGGGCGAGCGGTATCTTCTGGGAGCTCTGCTTCACTTTGGTCTCGGGCGGCCAGTCGTTCCAGGCGGTCGCGCCGATATTCGCAGGGGCCAACGCCGATGGCAGCATCTATTACGTCGTCATGCTGCTGACCCCAAGCAGCAACCTGCAGGCTTTCGTCAACGAATCGGCGCCGATCCTGGCCGGCATCCAGTGGAAGCTCAAGTAGCGGACTAACCCGTCACCCTGGCCGGTATCTTGAGTGGCCATGTTCTCTCGCTGGGGTCGGTTCGTCTACCGCTTCCGATGGGCTTTTCTCATCTGTTCGGTGCTGCTGCTGGGGCTCTCGATACTCGGCATCGCGACCGGAGCACCGCTTGCCGGCAACGGCGGCTTCGGCGCGGACCTCCCCGCAGGCACGGCCAACAAGCTTGTCGCCACCGAGATCCGGGCCCAGGGCGGATCTTCCGGCTCGAGCTTCACGCTGATCTACAGCAGCGCCGCCTTGAGCGCTACCGACCCGGGGTTCAAAACCGACCTCGAGGACTCGCTGGCCTCTCTGTACTTCGATTCGCGTGTCGCCGGCGTGACGACGCCATACAGCGTCCCTTCAATCCAGCAGTCGGCCCTGATCTCCAGGGATGCGCATCGCGCGCTCGTGATCGTCGAACTCAAGGAGGACTCGCAGAAAACCCAGAAGTACATCGACCAGATCGAGGCGGAGGTTCGGCCTGGACCTCTGAGCGTGGTCGCGACTGGCAATGTGCCGATCAACGTCGCGTTCAACACCACGCTCGAACAGGACCTGCAGCGCGCGGAGCTCGTAGCACTGCCGATCACCCTTCTGCTCCTGATCCTCATCTTCGCGGCGATCGTCGCGGCCTTGCTGCCCCTGGGTGTCGGCATCCTGGCGATTGTCGGAGGGTTCAGCGGAACCGTGTTCCTCGCCCACTTCACCGACGTTTCGCAGTACGCGACGAACATCGTGACGCTCATCGGGCTGGGCGTGGCGATCGACTACTCGCTGTTCGTCGTCAACCGGTTTCGCGACGAGCTCGCGGCCGGCGCCACGCGGGAAACGGCGATAGCGATCTCCATGGCGACCGCCGGGCGGGCGATCACGTTCTCGGGGATCACTGTCGCGATCGGGCTCTCCGCGATGCTCTTCTTCCAGGGCACGTTCCTCGCCTCCATGGGCGCGGCCGGCGCGATCGTCGTCGCGATAGCGGTCTTCTACGGCCTCACGTTCCTGCCCGCAGCCCTTTCGGTGCTGGGCGAACGTGTCGACTGGCCGCTGCAGATGCTGAGGCTTCTCGGCGCTCGAAAGCCCGCGGGCACCGGCGCGTGGCACACGACGGCGATGTGGGTGATGCGCCGGCCCTGGTTCGTGCTGGTGCCCGCGCTGGTGGTCCTCGTCATCGCCGGATCCCCATTTCTCCAGCTGCGCCTGGCGCAGGGGGGAGTCGACCAGCTGCCTCCCAGCGACGTGGCGCGCCAGGGTTACGACACGCTGGTCAGGGATTTCCCGGGCCAGGACCAGACCTCGATCGAGGCGGTCGTCTACTACCCGGACTCGAGCGCCCTGACGTCCGCCCACATCGGTGACGTCTATGACCTCAGCCGGCACTTGGCGTTGCTGCCCAACGTGCTTCGCGTGGAAAGCATCGTCAACGTCGATCCGTCGCTGACCAGGGCGGACTACCAGCGCCTCCTGTCGGGTCCGACCGCGTCTTTGCCGGCGGCACTGCAGCAGGCGGTGGCGATCGGAAGCGGCAGCCACATCGTTCTGCTCAACGTCGTCACGAACAAGCAGTACACGAGCGAGGATGCACGCAACATCGTCAGGTGGGTCCGCAACGAGCATGTGCCAGGTGGACAGGTGCTGGCGACAGGGGACACGGCCTTTGACCTCGACGTCGTCAACTTCATCCTGGCCAGGACGCCGATAGCCATCGGTACGGTGCTGCTGGTCACATACGTCGTCCTGTTCCTGCTCACGGGCTCGGTCGTTCTTCCGCTGAAGGCCGTGCTGACGAACCTCTTCTCGATCTCGGCTTCGTTCGGGGCCCTGGTCTTCATCTTCCAGGAAGGCCATTTCAGCCAGCAGCTGGGTTTCACCGCGCAGTCGATCGACCCGAGCATTCCGGTGATTCTCTTCAGCATCGTGTTCGGCATGTCGATGGACTACGAGGTGCTGCTGATCAGCCGCATCCAGGAGGAGTACCGTCGCACCGGCGACAACCAGGCGGGAGTCGCGTTGGGCCTGGAGAAGAGCGGCCGCCTGATCACGGGCGCGGCGGCGATCATGGTCGCGGTGTTTCTCGCGTTCGGACTGTCCAACTTTTTCATCATCAAAGCGATCGGCATCGGGCTTGCGGTCGCGGTGGCCATCGATGCGACGATCGTGCGCATCCTCATCGTCCCTTCGGTGATGCGAATCCTCGGCCGGGCCAACTGGTGGGCGCCGAGGCCGCTGGCCTGGCTGCACCACAGAATCGGCGCAGGCGAATCCCGAGCCGTCGCGTCGACGAGGCTACCGACCTAGGCGGGGACGAGCCCTCCCGGCGAGTAGGAGACGCAGGGACGTCCCCTACCGCGGGGGAGGACCGGGGGGTTGGCTATCTTCAGTGCGAGTGCGACCCGCCGGAGACGACGACACCCGACCCGCCTTGCGAGGGTGCCGGCGCAAACACCGCGGGCTGCCGGTTCGAATCGTCGCCGCCCTGCACGTTCGCGAACTGCGAATCGTCAGTCGCCGGCTGTATGGCGGCATTCGCCGAGCCGGGGATCGTGTTGGCGCTCAGCCAGGCGAACACCCCGAGGGCGCCGCAGGCCGCGATCCCCACCGCAAAAGTCAGATCGCGCAGCCGCTGCATGGCGTCGTCACGAGTCGCCGCCTTTGCCGCCTGCCGGTTCGCCAAATCCACGAGTACAGGTTCGCAGACCGGCCTCAGCCCTTGCTCAGAGAAACCTTAGAGGTTGCTTGGAGTCTGACGCGCCCAGGCCGCGACCGAGCTCAGTGAGGCGAAGAAACGAGCGGCAGCTCCACCTCGAAGGTCACCCCTCCGCCGGTCGTCTCCTTCACTTTCACCTGCCCACCATGTGCGCTGACGACCGCGCTGACGATGGAGAGCCCCAGCCCGGCGCCACCGCTGTCGCGGCTGCGGCTCGGGTCCGCGCGGTAGAACGGTTCGAAGATGCGGCTTATCTCTTCGGTCTTGAGCCCCGGACCGTGATCGGCGACCGAGATGCGGCCCACGCCGTCGTCGGTCGAAACGCCGACCTCGATCGAGCTGCGCGGCGGCGTGTGCACGATTGCGTTGCGCACGAGGTTCCCCAGCACCTGGCGCAGGCGCGTGTCGTCGCCGGTCACGACGATTGGCGCCGGCGCGCTCAACGTGATTTCTCGCTGGGGCGCGACGGCGCGCGCGTCCGCGACCGCGTCCGTCGCGATCGCTGTCAGGTCGACCGGCTTCTGGTCGAGGGGCCGGCCCTGGTCGAGCCTCGCGATCAAGAGCATGTCGTCGACCAGGGTAGACATCCGGACCGATTCCTCTTCGATGCGCCTGCGTGCCAGCTCTGAATCAGCGGGAGACTCCGAGGCACCGCGCCGCAGCATCTCCGAGTAACCGCGGATCGACGTCAGGGGGGTCCGTAGCTCGTGCGAGGCGTCGGCGATGAACCGGCGCAGGCGTAGCTCGGAGGCTTTCCGCTGCTCGAATGCCGCCTCGATCTGGCTCAGCATCCCGTTGAGCGCAAGCCCCAGGCGGCCGATTTCCGTCTTGGGCGTCGCCGGCTCGACTCGCCGGCTGAGGTCGCCCGCCGCGATGTGAGAGGCGACCAAGCCCATGCGCTGGAGTGGGCTCAGGCTGATGCGGATGATCAGGAAGGCAAGGATCGCGGTCGCGGCCACCACCCCGAGCCCGATCAGGGCCTCGAGGATCAAGAGCTGGCTCAGCGTGTTCTCAACGTCCGTCAACGGAATCGCGAACACCAGGTACTGACCTGAAAACGAATCCTCGGGCCAGTCGGTCACCCGGTAGTGCGAGACGCCTCCTGAGCCTTCGACGGTGTATGGCGCCGACGGCTGATCGAGGCCCGCGTTGGGAAGAGGCTTGGGCAGCTCGGGGCTCGCGGTCGACGTGGTGGCGGCGAATCCCGTGACCGCGCATGCTTTGACAACGCTGCCGTCGGTTCCCAGTAGCTCGGCTATCGTGCCCTGGGGAAAGCTCGCGGCGCCGCCTGGCCCGCGAAGGCGGCAATCCGGATCTGTGATCACGCCGATCACGGTGTTGATGGACGACGCGGAGAGCTGTTGATCGATGCGGTCCATCAGTGATTTCTGGAACGTGGCGTAGGTCACGACGTCGGACACGACAAGACCGACCACGACCAGCGAGATGACTCCGATCAGCAGGCGCCCACGAAGGGACAGGGTCATTTTCTCGGCGTTCGGAGCACGTACCCCACGCCGCGCACCGTCTGGATCAGTGGAGGATCGTGGCGGTCGACCTTCCTTCTCAAATAGCTGACGTACGTCTCGAGCACGCTGGCGTCGCCGCCGAAGTCGTAGTGCCACACGTGGTCGAGGATCTGGCTTCGCGTCAAGACACGACCGGCGTTGAGGAGCAGGTAGCGAAGCAGCCGGTACTCGGTGTTCGTCAGATCGACGATCTGGCCGTGGCGGCGCACCTCGTGCGCTTCGTCGTCCAGCTCGAGGTCGGCCAGCGAGAGCTTGCCGTTCTCCGGCTCCGCGCTGCCGTGCCGGCGCAGAACGACCCGGACGCGCGCCATGAGCTCCTCGATGCTGAAGGGCTTCGTGACGTAGTCGTCGCCGCCGATGGTGAGGCCGTGCACCTTGTCTTCGGTCGCGTCTTTGGCGGTGAGGAAGATGATCGGGACCTTGGTGCCGGCGCTGTTCAGGCGGCGGAGCACCTCCATGCCGTCGATGTCGGGCAGCATGACGTCGAGGATCACCAGCGCCGGCGAGAACTGGGTCACCGCGGTAAGCGCGGCGCGCCCTGTGGCGGCGGTCTTTACGGTGAAGCCCTCGTAGCGGAGGGCCATGGACACGAGCTCGGTGATGTTTGGCTCGTCGTCGACGACGAGGACGCGGGCTCCGCCGTCTTTGCTTGCTCCGTCCAGGTTCACACGCTCATGCTGCATCGGATTCCTGTGAAATTGCTCAGAGATTGGTGGGAGCCGGCTTCGGATCGGCGGTCGGCGGCAGTGGCGCCGGCCACCCGGCGAGCCGGTATACCGTGCCCGCGCGATCCACGAGCCGGGCGGCCAGCCGCCGGGCCTCCAGCCATGACCTGGCCGCGTCCCCGAGCACGATGGCGGCGGTCGAGGCGATGTTGGCGTCGACGCAAGTCGCCGCGACAACCGTTGCCGTGCGCCATCGTCCGCTGACCGGAAGCCCGGTGGCCGGGTCGATGATGTGGTGGAGCGCGACGCCGCCGCGCGTCCAGCGCCGGACGGTGGTGCTCGAGGTCGCGAGACCTCCGCTTTCGATGCTGACGGTCTCCTCCGAGTCGTCGATGGGCGCCCCGCTGTCCTCGCTCGTCTGAATCAGCCAGCCTTCCGGCGGCGGCTCACCCGCGACCGAGATGTCGCCGCCCAGGCTGACGAGCACCCCTCCGCCACCCGCGGCATCGAAGGCGGCCGCCGCGGCGAGGTCGGACGCCAGC
>DAIPXW010000111.1:0-6663 GCA_036783075.1 Candidatus Dormiibacterota bacterium
GATGCACGTCGACCTGGGCGGCTACCACGTCAGCGACATCGAGTTCGTCGCGGCGTTCGACATCGACAAGAGGAAGGTCGGCGTTGACCTCTCCGAAGCGATCTTCGCCGGCACGAACAACACGGTGAAGTTCAGCGACGTCCCCAAGCTGGGCGTCAAGGTCCAGCGGGGCATGACCCACGACGGCATAGGCAAGTACCTCGCGGACGTGATCCAGAAAGCTCCTGGCGAGACCGCGGACGTCGTCGGCATCTTGAAGAAGACGAAGGCGGACGTCGTGGTCAGCTACCTGCCGGTGGGCTCGGAAGAGGCGACCAAGTGGTACGTCGAGCAGGCGCTCGCCGCCGGCGTCGGGTTCGTCAACTGCATACCGGTGTTCATCGCCCGCGAACCCTACTGGCAGAAGCGTTTCGCGGAAAAGAACCTCCCGATCATCGGTGACGACATCAAGTCGCAGGTCGGGGCGACCATCATCCACCGCGTGCTCACGAGGCTTTTCCGCGACCGCGGCGTGAAGTTGGAGCGCACCTATCAGCTCAACTTCGGCGGCAACACCGACTTCCTCAACATGCTCGAGCGCGAGCGGTTGATGTCGAAGAAGATCTCGAAGACGCGTTCCGTAACGTCGCAGATGGACTACGACATAGGTGCCGACAACGTGCACATCGGCCCGTCGGACTACGTGCCCTGGCTCCACGACCGCAAGTGGGCGTACATCCGGCTAGAGGGCCGCTCGTTCGGGGACGTGCCCTTGAACGTGGAGCTCAAGCTGGAGGTGGTCGACTCGCCAAACTCGGCCGGCATCGTCATCGACGCCGTCCGGTGCATCAAGCTGGCGCTCGACCGCGGCATAAGTGGATCGCTGGAAGGTCCGAGCTCGTACTTCATGAAATCGCCGCCTGTCCAGTACAGCGACAACGAGGCCAGGCGTCTCGTGGAGGAGTTCATCGAAGGTGATAGGGCCGCCACCAAGGTCGCGCCAAAAGCAGCGACCAATGGCCGCGTCCGCCGTCCCGCACGAGCCAAGACCGCGACCGCCTCTGCTAGGCGCTAGCTATCGCGTAAGTGCTCGGGTTCTGCGGACTGTTCCGCTGGGCTTCCGCCATGCCGCCGCGACTCCGGGCGGCGCCGCGTGGTTCTGGCTCAACGCCGCGCAGCGCAACGCGGCTCTGGACAACTATGCGGCGGCGCTCGGCCGGGACCGGAGCGACCCGGAGGTCGCGCGGGTCGCGCGGCGCGCCTTCCAGAACTACGGGCGCATGCTCATGGACTTCCTGCTCATGAGCAGCCTCAACCCCGACGAGCTCTTGAAGCACGTGACGCTTGACGGCCGCGAACAGCTCGACGCGGCCCTGGCGAAGGGCAAGGGCGCGATCATGGCCGTCCCGCACATGGGCTCGTGGGACATGGCCGGGTCCTATGCCGGCGCGCTCGGCTACCCGATCTCGGCTGTCGCCGAGCGCTTCCCCGGATCGCTGAACGAGGCCGTGATACGCACGCGGCAGCGCTTTGGGCTCCATGTCATAACGCTGGGACGGGCCGCGGTCCGGGGGATCACCCGAGCCCTTCAGGAGAACCACATCGTCGCGTTGCTCTGCGACCTCGAGCAGGGCCCTGGGGTCACGGTCGACTTCTTCGGCCGGCGCGCCGTGGTGCCCGGCGGCCCCGCCGCGCTTGCGCTGAAGACGGGCGCGGCGCTGATGCCCGCCTGCCAGTACGCGACGTTCCCGGGGCACCATCACATCCACCTGGATCCGCCCCTGTCGGTGGCCGCCGGCGAAACGAAGGAGACGTTGATGCAGCGCGTGGTCACCAGGTTCGAGGACTTCATCAGGGAGCATCCCGACCAGTGGTACGCGTTCCGCCCGATGTTCTCGAGCCTGGAGTGAGTGTGGCGCTACCGCTCGTTCAAGTTCGTGCAGTCGGTCGTGGAGAAGTTGCCTCGCTCTTGGGCCTACGCCCTGGCGGTGTTCGCGGCCCGCTTCTCATGGTGGTTCTCCCCGCTGGCGCGGCCGCGCCTCGAGTACAACCTCAAGATCGCATGCCCCGAGCTGGAACAGGACCCTCGCGAGCTGCGCCGAATCTCTTGGCTCAACTTTCGCAACCACGCCAAGGCCTACGCCGATCTGATGCAGCTGCCCACCATGCCGGTGCAGACGATGCGGCCGTTGCTGAAGGTGCGCGGACTGGAGTACCTGGAGGAGGCACGGGCGGCCGGCAAGGGAGTCCTAGTGGTCTCGTGCCACATGGGCTCGTACGAGGTCGTCGCGGCGATCTGGTCGGCGACCCTCGCCCCGGTGAGCTTCTTTGCCGAAGAGCTGGAGCCGCGCGAGCTGTTCGAGTGGTACCGCGACACCCGCGCGAGGCTCGGTATCAGCGTGCTGACCCTGGACCACGGCGGCCTGCGCAAGGTGCTCCAGGCGCTTCACGACGAGGAGATGGTGATCACCGCGATCGACCGAGACATCACCGGTACGGGCGCCTTGATGCCGTTCTTCGGACGCATGGCGCCGATTCCACTCGGGCCGGCGGCGATCGCGCTGCGCCTCGGCACGCCGCTCTTCCCGGTGTGCGTATACCGGCTTCCCGACGACACGTACCAGGCAGAAGGCGCGCCGCTGATCTACGCCAAGGACACAGGAAATGCGAAAGAGGACCAGGTTCGCACGACGCAGGAGCTGCTGCGTGCGATCGAGTCGTTCATCCGGGATCACCCCGACCAGTGGCACGTGCCGCACCGCATCTGGCCCGGCTCGAAATGACGAGGCCACCCCAGTGAAGGTCGGGCTCGTTTCGCCGTACGACTTCGCGACGCCGGGCGGCGTCACCGACCACGTGCAGCACCTGGCCCGCCAGCTCCGCGTGCTCGGCCACGCGGTCCGCATCTTCGCGCCGTCCAGCCGGGCCGACGTGGACTTCGACACTCCCGACTTCTACCGTATCGGCAGCCCGATCTCGATCCCGGTCAACGATTCGGTGGCGCGCATCACCTTGAGCTTCCACCTGGCCGACCGCGTCGCCTCGATCATCGAAGAGGAGAGGTTCGACGTCCTCCACTTCCACGAACCGCTGATGCCGGCGCTGCCGATGACGATGATGCGGATGTCGACGACGACGAACGTCGGAACCTTCCACGCGTTCGCCCGCTCGAACCTCGGGTACTACTACGGCCGGCCGTTCCTCGCGCCGTACCTTGCGTACCTTCACCGCGGCATCGCCGTGAGCGAGCCGGCGCGGGCTTTCGTGCACAAGTACTTCCCGGACTACCCGCTTCGGGTGATCCCGAACGGGATCGACATCGGCACCTACAGGCCAGACCTGGCGCCGATCCGCCACCTGCGCGACGACCGCGTGAACATCCTTTTCCTGGGCCGCCTCGAAAAGCGCAAAGGGCTCGGCGACCTGCTGCGCGCCTACCGGTTCATGAAGAGTCGCGTGCCGCGCAGCCGTCTCATCGTGGTCGGTGACGGCCCGCTGCGCGGCAGCGTCGAGTCCTACATCGCGCGCCACCGCCTGCCGGACGTGGTCATGGCCGGTTACGTTCCCGATACCGTGAAGCCTCGGTACTACAGCAGCGCGGACATCTTCTGCGCACCCGCGACGGGAGCCGAGAGCTTCGGCATCGTGCTCCTCGAGGCGATGGCGTCGGGTCTGCCGGTGGTCGCGACCGAGGTGCCCGGCTACATGTCCGTCCTCGAGCCCGGCCAGGACAGCATCACCGTGCGGCCCAAGGGCTGGGCCGAGCTGGGTGCGGCCCTCATCATCCTGGCCAGGGATTCCGAGCTCCGGCGGCGGATGGGGGAGTTCGGGCGTGAAAAAGCCCGGCTCTATGCATGGGACCGCGTCGCGGCGCAGGTGGTCGAGGTCTACGAGGAGGCCCGCCAGGCCCACCGCGAACGGCGCCCGGTCACCAGTGAGGTGAGTGATGTTCACCACGCGGTTTGAGACCTGGGTCCGCCGCCAGGCGGAGGCTCTGATGTCCGCGATGGGCCGCGTGCCGCTCACCCCAAACCAGGTGACGGTCGTGGGCGTCATCCTCACTTTCGGGGCGGCGGGGCTTATCGCCTTCGGCCAGCTGCGCTGGGCGGGGGTCGTGCTGATCTTCGCCGGCACCTGCGACATCCTCGATGGTGCCCTCGCGCGCTCGACCCATGCCAGCTACCCGTATGGCGCGTTTCTCGACTCGACGCTCGACCGGTACGCCGAGGGGGCCGTCTACCTGGGTCTTGCGGCGTATTTCGTGGGCGCAGGAGGATCGCTGCAGCGGTCGCTCGTCCTGGCCACGCTCGCAGCGCTGGCGGGCTCCTTCCTGGTGAGCTACGTGCGGGCGCGGGCGCAGAGCCTGGGGTTCACGTGCGAGTCAGGGCTGTTCGCGCGCCCCGAGCGCGTCGTGGTGACGGTCATCGGCCTCATCCTCGGCGGCTGGTGGCTTTACGGCGTGGTCTTCCTCCTCGCCGTGCTCACGAATCTCACAGCGCTGCAGCGCATTCGCGAGGTCTGGCTGCAAGGTCGGGCGCAGCGCCTGGCGCGCGAGCTCGAGATCAAGGCTCGTCGCTCGGCATCCCAACAGACGCCTTGACCGATCCGTTCGCCGGGATCGTCGGGCACGCCCAGGCGCTGGACCAGCTGCGCTCGCAGATCGAGCGGAACCGTCTCGCCCACGCCTACCTGTTCGTCGGGGAGTCCGGCATGGGCAAGTCGACGGCCGCGCGCGCGCTGGCCGCCGCGCTCCTGCCGGAGGCGCCGTTGTCCCGCCATCCCGATTACTGGGAGGACGATCGCATCAAGCCGCTCTCGATCAACGAGATCCGGCTGCTGCCCGACAAGCCGCCCGAGTTCCACGAGCTCTCGCTGCAGGCGTTTTTGAACCTCAAGCCCGCAGTGGGCAGCCGGCGTGTCGCGCTGCTCGTCAACGTCGGGCGGCTTCGCGACCAGGACCAGAGCGTCCTCCTGAAGACGCTTGAGGAGCCCCACCCACACCGTGTGATCATCCTCACGACGCCAAGCCTCAACCCGTTCGTGGTGCTGCCCACCGTGGTCTCGCGGTGCCAGCGCGTGTTCTTCCACCCGGTCCCGTCGCCGGAGATCGAGAAGCTCCTCGTGGCGCGCGGCGAGGACGTCGCGCACGCGACACTGGTCGCCGAGCTCGCCCGTGGCCGTCCTGGCTGGGCCGTGAGTGTCGCCGGGGACGAGAGCGTGATCGAGATGCATCACTCGTGGACCCGACGCCTTGAGGAGGTGTTCGGCGCGCCGGCCGACGTGCCGCTGCGTGTCGCCGCGGAGCTCGACTCGGGGCAGATGGCCTGGCGGCGCTCCGAGGGTGAGGCGGAGGACCCCGCGCTGTTCGCCATCGCGAGCTGGCAGATCGAGCTGCGCAAGAGGATGCTCGCGAGCCGCGGCAGCGAGCAGGGCCGTTGGGCGCGCTTGATCGAGCTCTCGTACGACACGCTCGGCTATCTCGAGCAGAACGTCAGCCCTCGCCTCGCCTTGGAGACTTTCCTGCTCGAATGCCGAAAAGCCTCCTGAGGAAGGCCCTCGAGGGCTTCCGGCCGTACGTTCCCGGCGAGCAGCCGCCTGACGGCGAGGACTGGGTCAAGCTCAACACCAACGAGTCGGCACTGCCGCCCTCGCCGAAGGTGATCGCGGCCATCCGTGCCGCCGCCGGCGACTCGCTCCGCCTCTACCCAAGCCCCACGGCGGCTCCGGCGCGCCGAGCGGTCGCGCACCACCTCGGGCTCGAGGCCGCGCAGGTGACGATGGGCAACGGCGCCGACGACCTGATCGAGATGTGCATGCGCGCGTTCGCCGGCGCGGGCGATCGCGTCGCCTACTCGACACCCACGTATGCGCTGTTCGAGCCGCTGTGCCTGATCCACGACGCCGTCGCCGCGCCGCACGCGGCGGCCGAGGACCGGAGTTGGACAGACCCGTTCGTCTACGACCCGGCGCCGCTGAAGTTCGTCGTCAACCCGAACTCGCCGACCGGCATCTGGGTGGACGGGACCGCGGTCGAGCGCATCGTCTCCGTGTCGCGCGGCGTTGTCGTCATCGACGAGGCGTACGTCGACTTCGCGCCTGAGTCGCGACTCGACCTGCTCCAGCGGCACCAAAACGTCCTGATCCTGCGGACGATGTCAAAGTCTTACGCGCTGGCCGGGATGCGAATCGGCTTCGCGCTCGGCAGCGCCGGGCTGATCGCCGCGCTGGATTCGGTCAAGGACTCCTACAACCTGGACCGGCTTGCCATCGTCGCCGCGACGGCCGCGATCCAGGACGAGGACCACCACCGCGCCATCGTCGACCACGTCGTTTCCGAGCGCTCGTGGCTCGAGGAAAAGCTGCGCGCCATGGGCTTTGGGCTCTCCCCGTCCGCCGCCAACTTCGCGTTCGTCAAACCGCCGGCGGGGAGCTCGGCCGCCGCTGTCGCCGATGCCCTGCGCGAGCGCCGGATCCTCGTTCGCCATTACGATCGTGACCCGATCGCCGGTTGGTTCCGGATCACGGTCGGGACCCGCATCGAGCATGAACGCCTCCTGGCGGCATTGAAGGAGATCCTCTGAGGTGACCACTCCTACCCGAGACGAAGCCTGGGAGCTCGTCACCTCTATGACCAGGACCGACCAGCTCCGGCGGCATATGCGCAGCGTGGAGGCGGCCATGCGC
>DAIPXW010000112.1:0-6661 GCA_036783075.1 Candidatus Dormiibacterota bacterium
GCTGCGCAGGCGCTCACGGCGGCCGAGCCCCGAGCCCTCCAGAACCTCGACGCTGGAGGCTCTGGCGTACCACTCGGGCAGCCGCTCGGCTTTGGCTACGACCTTCCAAACGCGGGCAGCCGCCGCGGGGATGGTCCGCTCCCTGGCGATCTCGATCATTGCTTCTCCTCCACCAAACCCTGCCGATTCCAGACGGGGGGGGGTATATTGTACGGAATGCCGAACCAATCGCCTGCCGAACAGTTCGACCAGCTGTACGGACGGCTTTGGAGGGCGTTGTTCAAGGCCGACGCCGAAGACCTCTCGCAGCACGAGCGCCAGCTGCTCCATCACATCGGCGAGGAGAAGGGCATTCCGCTTGGCGTGGTCGCACGCCACCTCGGCATACCCAAGAGCTCAGCCTCGGAGCGGGTAAAGAGTCTTGAGCGGCGTGGATTCCTGACCCGGCGCCGCGACCCTGACGACGAGCGCCGGCTGTCGATTGTCCTAACCACTACGGGAGTCGCCCGCGTGAGGCGGGACGGCGTCTTGGACCTGGTACGTCTAACTGTCGCGTTGAAGAAGATCTCTGCCGAAGATAGGAAGGCTCTGTTGGCTGGTTTGGAGCGGCTGGCCGCAGCGGCCGATGGCTAAAGTCGCAGTCGCGCCAGGCGGTTACACCATCTCGATCCGGGCTATCGCTGCCTCTCGTGAAAAATGCGAGCCGCCGATCCAGGACTGGCCCCAACGTCCATCCTGATCCGCTGCTTTGGCTGTCAACTTGGCCGTCACTACCGCGAGAAATGGCGGGGATGGATCGCCATGTCCTCCACCTGCACAACTTTGAGTCCGAGCAGTCGCATGCCGAGCGTTCTCCCGCCTCCCAAACGCGACCAGAAGATGAGGAAGTAGACAAGCGAAACCAGGACCGAGGCGCTCGTGCTCGTGGTGACCTGCTGACCCTGGTTGGGTCCGCCGCTCGTGTAGTAATTGGCGATGACCAGATACGGAAACGCGCCTCCCACAAAGCTGAGGAGGAAGGCGTCGATGAGGTACGCGACGGTCCTGACCCCGAAGCCCGCTGTGATGACGGGCTGAGACGCCCAGGTCGCGGTATTGCTCACTTCGGGGTCAAGCCGCGCTCGCCAGGCGTCCTCCGTCGATCCTGATCACGATGGTGGTAGTGGATTGGTTCCTGTCGCGTTCCGGCCGACGACGTAGCTAACCGTGAGAGAGACCCGGTAAGCACCGCCCACACACGCCATCGCGCCGGCCAGTCCGATCAGCGTGACCACAAAGCGGAGCGTGTTCAGAGGTTCACCCATGCGGTGGTCGCCGATCGAAAAGGTGGCGATAGAGCTCACCATGATGATGATGAGCACCGCTGCTGCGTTGAGGACCATGAACAGCCCGTGCCGGCGCCGATCTTCCTCCGAAGCGGGCGTCCTCAGCCGAAGGCGCCGAAGTGGTGTGGGCCAGTGGTCTTTGCCGGTGAACATCGAGTACAGCCCAGCCGACAGGCTTGTAAGGCCGAGCCCGGCCGCGGAGACAGCTATCCACGCTGTGGCCACCTGCATCGCCGCCGTGTCCGGAAGCCACATGTCGGAAAGTCTAGGCCCGCGCCGGCGACTTCGAGCCCTGATGTTGAATGCAAGTATCCCGTGACGGGTGTCCGGTTCGAAATCGCGTCCGGGTAGATCTGGAAGGTCGTCGCCGCGCGATTCAATCCAGGACCACGACCTCACGCGGTTTTGAAGACCGCGGGCCTAACGTCCAAGGCTGTCGGCCAATGTCCGCTCAAGATGGCTTGCGACAGTCCCGCTTCCGTATCCCGGCGGCTCCTCCCGTGTCTTCCTGTACTCAATCGCCGAGCTCGTCATGTCCTTTCGTATCCTCCTGTATCCCCCGGGTTCCGCGAATGCGTGACACGGCTGTGACCTCCAGGGGCTCGGAGACTGACTCCCAATCCTCCGGATTGCCCAAGTTTCGACTCCGTCGTGGAGGACCTCACGCGGCCTCTGGCCCCGACGCAAGACGTGACTGTGCTTCGCGGAGCGGGTCGGGAATGCGGCCGCCGAGTCGAAGCAGGACGGCTCCGGCCAGCACCGCGGCAAGCGCGCCACCCCACCAGATGGCGTCTGGCGAGGTCTGCAGGAGAAGGCCACCAATCGCCGGGCCGAGGGCCAGGGAGATGCTGAAGGTCAGACTGTAGAGAGACAGGTAGCGGCCGAGCAGATGGGCTGGAGCCATGTCCGCGACCAGTGGCCCGAGAACGAGAATGTGTACGCATTCGCCGCTTGCGAAGACGATCGCAACGCCGGCGAGGAGACTGGTCGCAGCGAGCTCCGAGTGGATGAGCGTGGCTGGCAGCACCCCGAGCAGGCTGACCGCAAAAAGCGCGCTTGCCGCCGCGAAAGCGTGTGTGGGTCGCATCCGTGCCACTACGCGCACCGCCGGGATCTGCGCGATGACGACGAAGATCGTGTTGACGAGGACGAGGATCCCGATCGCGGCGGGGCCGAGCGGTGTGTGGGTCTTTGCAAATGGTGGCAGGATGTTGGAGAAGAACGTGTGGCCAACGACGAGGAGCACGATATTGGCTGCGATCACAGTGAGGAAGAGCCGATCTCGAGCGACGGCGCGAAAGCCGGTTCCGTTGGCGTCTGTCGCTGTGACGGTCTCGGCTCGCGGGCTCGGTACGGCTGCAAGCACGATCAGCGCGAATCCGGCGTAGGTGACGGCGTCGAAGAAATAGAGCGTTTGGAACGAGCTGAGCCGCTGTGCGGATGCAACGAGGAAGCCGGCTACGGTCGCGCCGGAGCCGAGACCGAAGTTGCCCGCGACGCGGCTAAGCGCGAAGGAGGCCGCTCGCTGCTCGCGCTTGACCAACCTGATGGTCAACGTCCGTAAGGCCGTCCCTGCCGCGCCGATTCCGGCTCCGCTGACAATTGCGCAGGCAAAGGCCTGCCAGGGACTGTCTACGTAGGCGAAGCCGGCGTAGCCTAAGGTGCTCGCCAGGCTTCCTGCGACCACGATCGCTTTGGCGGAGTACCGGTCGAGCAGCGCTCCCGTCGGCGGGGTGACGATTGCGGCCGTCCCCATGGTCGCCGCGAGAACCAGTCCGGCTGTCGACGTTGAGAAGCCGCGTATCTGGTGCAGATAGATGATCTCAAAGGGAAGAATGAGCCCGTAACCGAAGTAGTTGAGGGCGTTTCCCGCTTGAAGGATCAGCACGGGGCGAGAGAGCCCGGTGCGCCAACCCGCGATGAGGTGTGAGACGCGGCGGTTCATCCGCCTAAAGGCCTCGCCGCGGCGCGAAAGTCGTACGGGGCGGGCGGGTGGCATTCATGGGATCCGATCGGCCGCGAGCAGGTGATGCGTGGTCATACTTCAATGGCGCCGCCGACTTCTCGCAGATGATCCCGGAAGGTCAGCGAAGGCGTCTTTTGGCGCTCAGCAAGGTAGGTATCAAACTGAACCTGGTTGCGCAGGGAAACGCCTCCACGCATGCGCTCGGCTTGACGCGCTTCAGTGTCGCGGATCGTCTCTGCGAGCGTGAAGACATCCGCTGCGACGGCCGATGGGACGAAAAGCACCCCATCGTCATCGGCCAAGACCAGATCCTCCCTGTCCACGGTCCAATCTCCCACGGTCGCACGCTCCAACGCGCCGTCAGGACGTAAATCGAGACTTTGAGGGCCGGTCGGGATCGCTCCAAGGCTGATCACCGGCAACCCAATCGCACGTATGTCAGACGTATCGCGATGCAGGCCCCAGATCACGATGCCGTCGAGTCCAGCCGCGTGGGCCTCAAGGACAACAAGATCGCCAACGCAGCTTTCGTCGAGCCGTCCGCCGTTGTCGACCACCAGCACGTCGCCCGGAGCAGCCTCCTGCAGTGCCTCAAGGAAGATGTCGACGCTGCCGGCGTGTCGAGCAGGGATTACACGCCCGGCCAGGCGGCTTCCTGGAACAACAGCTTTCAAGAGCGCGGGGGCGCAGCGCACTGGAGTCTGAGCGCGAATGCACGCATCTGCCAGATGGGCGGTAGTCAGTGCTGCAAACCGCTGCCGAATATCTTCGTGATCCATGCGTGTTCTCCCACCCCCACCCGTCACGCATCAAACCCATAGCCGGTGAATGAGCGTCGCCCCTGCGTCACGGCCAGCGCCCCTCAGTGATTGCAAGACGTGTTGTGTCGTTCCAGTCGGATCGCACTGGCGAGAACACGTCTATACCCGTGGCGCCGTCCGGCCCTGATTCCCGCGACGTTGACATCTGGGACCAGGTGGAGGCTCATCTGCACACACCTCGTGCACGCCGACGCCTTCGGCGACGACAGGTGGTTAGCGAGCGAATTTTCGCCGACGTAAAGGTCAAGCGCGATCATCGCGTCTCCTCGACGACGGCCCAGGCCTCGATCTCTACCCTGGCACCGAGCGGGAGCGCGGAGGTCGCGAAGGCGGTCCGTGCTGGCAGCGATGAGCCAAAGAACTCAGAGTAGGGACCATTCAGAGCCGGCCAGTCCGCGAGGTCAGCCAGGTACACGTTGACTTTGATGACCTGTTCTCTTGTCACACCGGCGTCGGCGAGCACGTTGCTGAGATTGCGGAGCGTCTGCTCGAGCTGGGGTCCGAAGCCGCCCTCGACCACCTTCCCGTCCTCGCCCAGGCCGATCTGACCTGACGTGGCGATCGTCTGTCCAATCCGACGCCATGGGCTGTAAGGTCCGACCGTCTTTGCCATGAATCGCTCCTCCTCTATTTCGTCTCGGCCTGCGGGACAAACTGCGCGACTTCCTTTTCGAAGGACCAGTTCTCCCTTTGAACCTCGACCAAGTTGATCAACACGTCGTCAGGACTCACTCCCACCGTCTCCGCCAGCAGCTGCGCTGCGCCATAGGTACTCATTCACCCCCTCCCGTTTTGGCCTTTCGAATAGGAGCGTCGAGTCACACATCGGACCGTAGTAGCTCTCGATACCGACTGTCTTGAACGATCGTGCGACTGGACGTGCAACTACCGTCCCGACTAAACCTCGGGCGCTGCCCCTACGACCCGACACGGCTGTGCGGCACGGTTGAGATGAGTCGGTCGTCTTGCCAGCGGGCGGCGCCGGAACGTAGGAGATCAGAGACGACCCGCTCTGCAAACTCTTCGGATGGAAGGCCGGCCAAGGGGGCAAAGTCGCAGCCATGCGAAGTTGAAGCTGGGAAAGAGCCGGTGTCGGAAGTCCAGCCAGTCGGGCAGGGCTACCGCAGCCGTCCTTGCTCCCTCGGAAACGACTGTTTCAATGAAGCACCGCGAGCGCGGTCGCGCCGACGAGGGCCACTGCAAGCGCAGCGTTTACCACGCGGGCTCGACCTGGGTCGCGGAGCAACGGCGCGATTGATGTGCCGGCGACGAGCCATATCGCGCAGATCGCAATGATCATCGCGGTCAGCACCGCGATTTTGGCGGCAGCGTCCGTTGTCGTGTCGTCGGCGAGGTGGCCGCTAGCGAAGACCGCAGCGATGGCGACCCAGGCCTTCGGGTTGGCGATGCCGAGGAAAGTTCCCCCCGCAACCGAGAACGTGCTCGAGGCTGCGGTCGGTTCCGAGAGTGGCGGTGCGGTCGCGACTTGGTAAGCCAGCCAGAGGATGTACGCCACCGAGATCCAGATGAGGATGGAGCCGATCGCGGGAACGGCCAGGAGCGCGGCCGTAATTCCGGTCGCGACCGCCAGGAGCACGATCGTGGTGCCAACGATGATCCCGATCAGGTACCGGAGCGATCGCCGCACGCCGTAGGCCGAGCCGGCGGCCATAAGGCTGATGGTCGCGGGACCGGGACTGCCCATGATTGCCAGCGAAATGAACAGTAGCGGCCCGACCGATCCCCAACGAATGCCATCGACCAGAAGCACCTCAGGCACTGCGGGCGCTATACCTTTGTCCCATGCCGCAGACGGTAGGAGGTATCGATGCCGGCGGTCTTGAACAATCCCGCACCCGGCGGTCGGACTCGATCAGGTTCGGACCGAGTGCGCACGGGATCGAACGTGCCGAGATCTACCTCTCCACATGCGCATTCGAGCCACATCGGCACGACACCTACGCGATCGGAATTACGACAGCCGGCGTGCAGACGTTTCACTACCGCGGCTCGCGCCGCATCTGCCTGCCGGGTCAGCTCCACGTCCTGCATCCTGATGAAGCGCACGACGGCGCTGCGGGAACTGACGGCGGGTTCGGTTACCGAATTCTCTACATACCGCCCGAGCTCGTTCGTGACGCTCTCGCCGGTCGCGCGCTGCCGTTTGTCGCCGATCCCATTCAGGAGCCGGTGCCTGGGGCCGGACTTATCGCCTCCCTGCTTGCCGATATCGATGAGCCGATCAATGAGCTCAGCTCCGCTGAGATCGCCGTCGCGGTCGCCGATGGCCTCGTTTCGTTAAGCGGCCACCCCGACCGCCGGAAAGCGGCTATCGATACTAGGGCGATCGAGCTCGCGCGCGACTATCTCGCGGCCCACGCACGTGAGCAGACCTCGGCCTCGATCCTCGAAAAGATCGCGGGTACTGACCGCTTCACGATCGCTCGCCACTTCCGATGGGCGTTTGGGACGAGCCCCGACCGATACCGTACGTTGCGCCGCCTGGCGCTGGCGCGGGCTGCGGTAGAGAGCGGGCAATCACTTGCCCG
>DAIPXW010000113.1:0-6651 GCA_036783075.1 Candidatus Dormiibacterota bacterium
GTGATCGGCTCGGTCCACTGCGTCCGCATCGGCGACGACATCGTCGACGCGAGCCAGTTCCCGCACCGGCCGCCGGAGCAGGTGCCCGGGGCCATCCTGTCGTACTTTCGCGAGGTCCTCGCGATGGTCGAGTCGAGCGAGACGTTCGAGGCCCTCGGCCATCTCGACTACCCGAAGCGCTATCGCGTGGCCGGCGCGCCGCCCTATCGAGAGGAGGACTACGAGGAGGTGCAGCGGGCGATCCTCAAAGCCGCGGCGCGGCGGGGCCTCGTCCTCGAGGCCAACACCACTCGCGGGGAGGAGGGCAAGCTCTGCCCGGGTCCGAAGGTGCTGCGCTGGTGGTACGAGGAGGGCGGCGAGGCCGTCTCCTTCGGCAGCGATGCGCACGACCCCGACAGGGTCGCGGCGGGCTTTGGATTCGCGACGCAGGTCGTCGAGGCGGCGGGTTTCAAGCCTTCGCCCGATCCCATGGCGTTGTGGCGCCGCTGATCCTCCGGCCGGAAGCGCCCGCCCACGGTGGGGCGGCCGTCGCCCGCGACGAGGGGAAGGTCTGGCTCGTCAACTACGCGCTTTCGGGCGAGGTCGTCGAAGCAGAGCCGCGCGGCCGCCAGGGGGGCGTGGCGGTTGCCGCGGCCACGAAGGTTCTCCAGGCATCGCCGCACCGGGTCGAAGCACCCTGTCAGTACTTCGGCGAATGTGGCGGTTGCCAGCTGCAGCACGCCGCCTATCCACACCAGCTCGAGCTGAAGCGCCAGGTGGTGGAAGAGGCCTGGCAGCGGGCAGGACTGCGCCTGCCGCCCGACACGCCGGTGCTCGGCATGGACGACCCGTGGCGGTACCGCATCCGCGGAGAGTTCGAGGCGATCAGCGAATTTGGAAAGTGGAGGTTCGGCTTCCACCGTCTGCGCTCGCATTCCGTCCTGCCGATCGACACCTGCCCGATCCACGACCTGCGCATCGAGGAGGCTCTCCCGGCATTCGCGCAGGCCGCCAACGAGCTCGGCCTGAAAGACCTGCAGAACCTGCTGCTGACCGCCGAGCCCAACGGGACCGGCATGCTCTGGCGCCTTCGGCATCGAGGCCGCGAGCCGCTCTGGCCGCGTGACGACTTCGCGCGCCGCGTCGCTGAGCTGTTGCCGGGCCAGGTGCTGCTCGACGACGCTCTGACCCTTGGCTTCTGGGACCTCAGCTTTCGGGTGCGCAGCGACACCTTCGTGCAGACGAACTACCGCCAGATGCTCGTCCTCTACCGGACGGCCCTGGACATGCTGGATGCCGGGCCCGAAGACAGAGTGCTCGACCTGTATGCGGGGATCGGGACCATATCGGTGGCCGTGGCCCGGACCGCCGGCATGGTGACGGCGATCGAGGAGAACCCGCACGCCGTGCAGCTCGGGCGGCTCAATGCGCGCATCAACGCAGCGCGGGTCGAGTACCTCCCGGGCAAGGTCGAGACAGTGCTGCGCCAGGTCCGGCTGGGCCGGTATCAGGCGGCGATCCTCGACCCTCCCCGCGCGGGTTGCGAGCCGGCCGCGCTGGCGGAACTGATACGGCTGGGTCCGGACAGACTCGTGTACGTCTCGTGCGAGCCGTCCACGCACGCGCGCGACCTGATCGGGCTGGTCAGGGGAGGTTACCGGGTGCGGCGCGCCGCGATCGTGGACATGTTCCCTCAGACGTACCACATCGAATCGATCGCCCTGCTCGAGAGGGGAGGGTCGGCCTAGAAGGCGTTCCAGCCGTGCCCGATCTTCAGCAGCGTGAGGCGCAGCCGCCCGGGACCGAGGTTTCTGACGACCAGGGCCAACAGTGGTCTCAGAAGCAGCACGTCATGCCAAACGGAGCGTGAGCTGGAATCGTTACGGGGACGTTGTGGGGGGACGTGGCAGCGACAGTGTACTCACCGCCCCTCACCGGCGCTTCGCACGGAACGCCCTTAGACTATCCGCGGGGTCCGCCACACCCAAAGCCATACGATGCCGCACGCCCCCAAGAACTTCGTTCACCTGCACAACCACACCGAGTACTCGCTGCTCGATGGGGCCAGCCGCATTCCCGCCATGGTGGGGCGTGCGGCCGAGCTTGAGATGCCTGCGCTCGCCCTGACGGATCACGGGGTGATGTACGGCGCGATCCATTTCTACAAGGCATGCAAGGAGGCGGGGATCAAGCCGATCGTGGGCTGCGAGGTGTACGTCGCGCCGCGGTCGCGTCTTTTGCGCGAGGGCCGCGTCGACCGCGACCCGAACCACCTCACCCTCCTCGCGGCCGACCAGGAGGGCTACCTCAACCTGATGAAGCTCTGCACCGTCGGGCAGATGGAGGGCATGTACTACAAGCCCCGCATCGACAAGGAGATCCTCGCGGAGCACAGCAAGGGCCTGATCGCACTCTCAGGATGCCTTCAGGGCGAGGCCGCGAGCCGCATCTCCGACGGCGACCTCGATGGTGCCCGCGAGGCCGTGGCCGCATACAGGGACATCTTCGGCAAGGACCGGTTCCTGCTCGAGGTGCAGCGACATGGCATCGACCGTCAGACGCAGGTCAACGAGGCGCTCGCCGGTTTCGGAAAAGAGTTCGGCTTACGGCTCTGTGCGACCAACGACCTGCACTACGTCCACCGCAACGACTCGGAGGCGCACGACGTGCTGCTGTGCCTGCAGACCGGAGCGCGCTTCAACGACCCCAACCGCTGGCGCTTCTCGACGCAGGAGAACTACCTCAAGACGCCGGAGGAGATGCTGGCCGCGTTCGCCGACCTCCCCGACGCGCTGGCCAGCACGCTCGACGTGGCCGACCAGTGCGATCTGAATCTCAAGCTGGGCGCAACGCTCCTGCCCCCGTTCGACGTGCCGGACGGCATGAAGCCCGACGAGTACCTGCGCAAGCTCGTCCTCGAAGGTCTGAGCTGGCGATACGGCGAGGCGGACGCCGCGACGAGGGAGCGCGCCGACGGCGAGCTCTCGGTGATAAGCCAGACCGGGTACGCGTCCTACTTCCTCATCGTCTGGGACTTTTACAACTTCGCGCGAAAGCAGGGCATCGTCGTCGGGCCCGGTCGTGGAAGCGCGGCCGGAAGCCTGGTGTCGTATTGCCTGGGGATCACCAACCTGGACCCGATACGGCACGGCCTGATCTTCGAGCGGTTCCTCAACATCGACCGCGTGTCCATGCCCGACATCGACTGCGACTTCTCGGTGGAGGGCCGCGAGAAGGTCATCCGCTACGTCTCGGAGAAGTACGGGTCGGACCGCGTGGCCCAGATCATCACCTTCACGACGATGGCCTCCAAGGCGGCCATCCGCGACGTCGGGCGCGTACTGGAGGTGCCGCTGCGCGACACCGACCGGCTGGCGAAGCTGGTGCCCGTCTGGCAGGGCCGGTCGAAGACGCTCGACGACACGCTTAAAGAGGTTCCCGATTTTCGCGAAGCGTATGAGTCGAACGAGGAGCAGAAGCGCCTGATCGACGTCGCCCGCACCCTGGAAGGCGTATCCCGCAACGTGAGCACACACGCCGCCGGCGTCGTCATCGCCCCGGAGCCGCTTGTGCGCTACACGCCGCTGCAGTACGGCCCGGGTCGTGAATCTGTGGTGACCCAGTACGACATGAAGGCGGTCGGGGACATCGGCCTGTTGAAGATCGACTTCCTGGGCCTTCAGAACCTCGACATCATCGCGACGTGCTTGCGCCTGCTGAAAGAGCTCCGCGGCCTCGACATCGACATCGAGAACCTGCCCTTCGACGATGCCAGGACTTATGAGCTGATCTCGGCCGGCGACACGCACGGCGTGTTCCAGTTCGAAGGTGCGGGCATGCGGCGGATGTTGATGGACATGCGCCCGCAGAGCTTCTCGGACGTGTCGGCGGCCGTCGCGCTGTTCCGGCCCGGGCCGATGATCAACATCCCCGCATACGTGGCCCGCAAGCAGGGCCGCGAGCCGATCGAGTACATGCACGAGCGGCTGGAGCCGATCCTGCGCGAAACCTACGGCGTGATGATCTACCAGGAGCAGGTGATGATGGCCGCGCGAGAGCTGGCCGGGTTCACGATGAGCGAGGCCGACATCCTTCGGGCCGCGATGGGCAAGAAGGACAAGGTCAAGATGGGCAAGCTCCGCACGAAGTTCATCGACGGGACGGTCGAGGGCGGTATCGCGAAGAACACGGCGGAAGCGCTCTTCGACGGCATCGCGAAGTTCGCCGAGTACGGGTTCAACCGCGCGCACTCGGCCGCCTATGGGGTGATCGCCTACCAGACCGCGTACCTGAAGGCAAACTACCCGCTCGAGTACATGACCTCGCTGCTCATCCACATGGAGGGCAACGCGGAGCGCGTGGCGACGGCCATAGTCGACTGCCGCATACGCGGCATCGACGTTCTCGCCCCGGACATCAACCAGTCGAGAGCGGACTTCTCAATCCCATCTCTGCCCACGGGCGCAATCAGTGAGTCCCAACCTGATCGCGCTCGCGCGCAGGGTCAGGGTGACGGGCGCGAGAAACGCATCCTCTTCGGCCTCGCCGCGATCAAGAACGTCGGCCAGCATGCCGTCGAGAGCATCGTGGCGCTGCGCGACGCCGACGGGCCGTTCAAGTCGCTCGAGGACCTCTGCGAGCGGACGTCGGCGATCCAGGACGTGAACAGGCGCGTGCTCGAGGCCCTGGTCCAGTCAGGGGCGTGCGACTCGCTCGGAGAGCGGGCGCGGCTGCTGGCCGCCCTCGATCATTTCGTCAGCCGCGCGGAGCGAGCGCGGCGCGACCGGGAGTCGGGCCAGACCTCACTGCTCGACATGGTCGGCTCGCCTGACACCGAGGCCGACGACTACGGGCTCTTGCTCGACGTGGCGCCGATGGCCGGCGAGGAGAAGCTCCGTCTCGAGAAGGAGCTCCTGGGCCTGTACCTGAGCGACCATCCTCTGCGCCGGATCTCGGCCGAGCTGGCGAAGCTGGCAGACACACAGGCGGTCGAGGTGACGTCGGCGCTGCAGGACACCGAGGTGCGCGTGGCGGGCCTGGTCCGCGAGGTGCGCCGCGTGGTGACGCGCAAGGGCCAGATCATGGCTTACGCGACCGTCGAGGACCTGACCGGCACCGTCGACGTCGTCCTGTTCCCGCGCATCTTCGAGCAGACGCGGCTCCTGTTCGAGCCGGACAAGGTCCTCGTCGTGATGGGCAAGGTGGACGCGCGCGCCGGCAGCACCCGGGGCAGCGGGTCCAACGGTGCGCCGCCAGTGGACCCCGACCTCGAGCCCGAGGTGGAGACGGCATCCATCGTGGCCGACATGGCATGGCTCTGGGACGACCCCGAATGCGTGCCGGTCGCGCGCCGCCAGCTGGTACACGTCCGAGTGCCGAGCGGCGACGCGGGGTTGCCGGAGCGCCTCGAAGCCGTGCTGGCGCGTCACCCCGGGACCGACGAGGTCGTGCTCCACGTTGTGGTCGGGGCCCGAGAGGTGGTTGTGAACTCCGATCGCTATCATGTCCTCGCCGGTCCGGCGCTGGCCGCGGAGCTCGACGAGCTGGTCGGCCGACCGTCGACCCGGTTGGAGACCGTGCGGCCGAAAGTTCAGGCCAACGGCAATGGACGAGGGAGGCGATGAGCGAGCCCGAAGAGGCCTCGACCGGCCGTTACATAGTCGTCAAAGCGCTTGAAGACGGCGTCGTCATCATGGGCTTGACGCGCGGCAAGGACACGCGCTCGCACCACTCCGAGCGCCTCGACGCGGGGGAGGTCCTCGTCGCGCAGTTCACCGAGCTGACGGCGGCGATCAAAATCCGCGGCCGCGCGGAGATCCTGACCGAGGCGGGTCGGGTGGAGTCGGGCCTCTAGTATCTTTGGCCTGCGCCTCGCCCACGTAGCTCAGGTGGTAGAGCATCGCCTTGGTAAGGCGAAGGTCCCCGGTTCGAATCCGGGCGTGGGCTCCAGCCCGGTCTCGCGGGTACGCGGCTGTCATGCTGCTCTCTCGCCGATATGCAAGCATGCCGTCGCGGGCAGGTCTGGAAGGTGGTGGACGGCGAAGCAACCTTCGCCGAGGTCCGAAGATTGAGCAAGCTCGCGCCGATTGTCGCCCAGGCGCTCGGCAACGCGGCGCGGCGGGATTCCGAGCGACAATCCATCACCGCCCACCGCGTCGTCGCCGTTGCCACTACCTTCTTGAAATGCCGCTCGATTTCTCAAACCCCAGGTATCGAGGGAGACCGCTCCTCCGGCTGCTCGATGCGTACACACTCGCGGTGATCGGACAGATTTCTGCGGAAGACGAGGCAATCGTTATGGCTGCCGTGGAACGCGTGCTTGGGGCATCCCCGGACTGGAAGGTGACAGTGAGGCGGGCCGCAGGTGTGCCGGAAGACTTCGGCGACAGAATTCTGGAAGCGTGGAATCGCCAACCGGACGGAGTCAGCACGATCGCTTTCGTGTTGGCGATCTCAGAAGCAAATTTCGCGCCCCTCATCGATCCCGTGTCGGGCGATCAGTAAGTCCAAGCGAGCCGTGCCGAGCTTGAGGCGATGGTCGAGCGGGACAACCTGAAGTCACTGGTGGCGGCGTGGACGGTGGTCGTGCCGACGTGTACCTGATCCGCGATAGCTGAGAGGTATCGAATGAGCGCTCCCTGGATGATCGACGAATTGGACTTCGCCGGTCCC
>DAIPXW010000114.1:0-6641 GCA_036783075.1 Candidatus Dormiibacterota bacterium
GGGACTCGCCACCGTACCCGAGGCGATCGCCGACTTCAAGGCGGGAAAGTTCGTTATCGTCGTCGACGACGAGGACCGCGAGAACGAGGGCGATCTTGTCGTCGCCGCGGAGCTCGTCACCCCGGAGCACATCAGCTTCATGACGCGCCACGGCTCGGGCCTGGTCTGCATGCCGGTCATAGCCCAGCGGCTGGACGAGCTTGGCATCGCGCCGATGGTCGAGCACAACACGAGCCGGCTCGGGACGGCATTCAGCGTGAGCATCGACGCGAAGGACATCACCACCACCGGCGCTTCGGCCTACGACCGGGCGGCGACCATCCGAAAGGTGCTGGACCCGGACGCGCGAGCGTCCAACTTTTCCATGCCGGGCCACACCTTTCCACTGCGCGCGGCGGAAGGCGGCGTGCTCACCAGGGCCGGGCAGACGGAGGCGGCAGTCGACATGGCGATCCTTGCCGGACTCTACCCCGCCGGGGTGATCACCGAGCTGATGAAACCCGAGGGCACGATGGCGCGCATGCCTGACCTGGAGACCTTCGCCTCCGAGCACCGGATCAAGCTGATCACGGTCGAGCAGCTGATCGCCTACCGCCGGCGAAACGAGAAGCTCGTCAAAAGACGGGTCGAGGCCACCATCCCGATCGGCGGTGTAGATCCCCGGACGTGGAGGCTCTACGCCTACGAGGACGTCCTGCGCCACGAGAACCACCTTGCGCTGGTTCTCGGCGAGATCGATCCCGCCCGTCCGGTGCTGCTGCGCGCCCACTCCGAGTGCCTCACCGGCGACATCTTCGGCAGCCTTCGCTGTGATTGTGGCGCGCAGCTGCACGCCGCCATGGACATGATCGCCAAGGAGGGAACCGGTGTCATCCTCTACATCCGCCACCAGGAAGGCCGCGGAATAGGCCTCCTCGACAAGCTGCACGCATACAACCTGCAGGACGAGGGCCTGGACACCGTCGAAGCCAACGAGGCCCTGGGGCACCCCGCCGACAAGCGGGACTATGGGATTGGCAGCCAGATCCTCTACGACCTCGGGGTGCGCAAGATCAGGCTTCTGACGAACAACCCCAAGAAGATCTACGGGCTCGAGGGTTTCGGGCTGGAGGTCGTGGAGCGAGTGCCGATCCGGATCGCCTCCAACCCGCACAACGAGCGGTACCTGAAGACGAAGAAAGACAAGCTCGGACATCTCCTGTAGGGGTGGGCGAGAAGGGCGCCACGCCCGATCTGAGCGGTGCCGACCTGAGCATCGCCGTCGTCGTCTCGCGCTTCAACGAGGACGTTTCGAAGCGGCTCCTTCGTGGCGCTCTCGGCGCGCTCGAGGCCCGCGGCGTGCAGGAGCCGGACGTCTACTGGGTACCCGGGGCGCTCGAGCTTCCGGTGACGGCGCTCACGCTCGCCGAGAAAGGTGGCCACGACGCGATCGTCTGCCTGGGCTGCGTCATCCGGGGCGAGACGTTTCATTTCGAGATCGTCGCCGGACAGTCCGCCGCCGGGATCATGCAGGTACAGCTCGACACGGGCGTGCCCGTGACCTTCGGGGTGCTGACGACCGAGGATCGCGACCAGGCGTTCGCCCGATCCGGTCCGAAGAGCAACAAGGGCGCCGAAGCCGCCGAGGCCGCGATCGAGATGGCCAACCTCCTGCGCCAGATCCAGGGCTAGCCGCCGGTAGAGACAGCGACGACGCTGCTGCCCGCCGGGGCGACGACATACCCCTCGGTCGCGGCGGGAGTGCTGAAGTGCTGGGCCGCGCCCAGCCTGGTGGAGGAGAGCACCGCGCCCGAGGACGGGTCGAGCGCGTAAAGGGTTCCGGAGCTCGGTTCGATCGCCCACACGGCGCCCGCCGAGACGATCGGCGAGCCGAGCTCCGGATGGCTCGCGTGCCACACCACAGCGATCGTGGTCGTGCTCACCGCCAGGGCGTACAGACCGTCCGCGCACGGGACGAACACCGTGGTCCGCAGCCACGCGGTTCCACCCCAGGATCCGGAGCACACCGCCCGGCTCGCCACCTGCCGGCCGATTCCACCCAGGGAGCCCATCGTCAGCAGGTATGCGACGCCCTGCTTTCCGATCGCGACCACCACACCCGGCGAAGGGAGGACGGTGGCCCCGACCGAGCCCAGGTCGGTGTCGCTCGCGTTGAGGGCGGACCAGTTGGCGGGCGCGAAGTAAGACATGACCGACCGAAGGTCGAAGGACAGCTGGATCACCGAGTTGCTGAAGTCGAACGTGGACCGGGAGGCGCCGTTCCCGCTGACCACGTAGACGCTGCCGTCGGGACCGATGGTCGGGCCCTGCGGGCTCCAGATGCCCGCTTCGCGCGCGCTCGGTACCTCGTACGAGCGGATCCCATCTCCCGCCAGCGGGACGGCGACCACGTACCCGTGGTAAGGGCCGCAGTCACCGTAAAGGCCGCCGAGCGGGACGTAGACGAAGTCCTTGCCCAGGGCGAGGG
Source organism: Candidatus Dormiibacterota bacterium (assembly GCA_036783075.1). GTDB lineage: Bacteria > Chloroflexota > Dormibacteria > Dormibacterales > Dormibacteraceae > Palsa-870. The sequence continues at coordinate 2,468 of DAIPXW010000114.1, forward strand.
CGCCGCGCTCCTGCTGCACGGTCGGGTCGGAGCCCGAAGGGTCGACATCCTGCTGCGAGACGATCGACCCGTCGGCGAGGCTGAGCGTGAACAGCATGTGATGGTGGCTGTGGAGGAAGGCGACGACGTAGAGCCGTCCGGTCGCGGGATCCGCCGCCGGCGTGCCTGTGATTCCGGTGTTCGGCCCGATGTCGCCGCATGGCAGCGATGAGGCGTCGACCGGCGCGCCGAGGTTGGTCTTCCATACCACCGCGCCTGTGAACAGATCCAGCGCGTAGACGGTGTTGTTCTCGGTCGCGGCCAGCACGTGACCCGCGATGATCAGCGGCGACGCGTACACGTCGCCGTCGAGGCGCGCGGTCCAGGCTGTCGCCGCGGACCCCAACGCGGGCTCGGTCGGGCCCTGTCCGGTGCGCGCGGCGTTGCGGTGGTACTGCGGCCAGTCGGTCGAGAGCGCGGGAGAGGGTGTAGGCGCCGAAGGCGGCGCCGATGAGGGGGAGGGGGAGGCGACGGACACCGAGCCTCCCGAACCGCACGAGACCTGGATCAGAGCGAGGACAAGGCCCAGCGCCGCGGCAGCTCCGGCCTTCACAGACCCCAGCTGAACTTGTGAACCGCTTCCAGCCTGGCTCGCTCGGGCCCGATCAGAGCAACACGCCCCTGGATCGCCAACCCCCGCTTCGGCCCCATCGCGTCGACGACGATGGCCGCGCGAGGTTCCGCGGTGATGTTGCGGAGCTTGGCGCCGTCCACGTCGAACTCGAGCGAGCCTCCATCGTCGACCGTGTACATGACCGGCACGACATGGGGCCAACCAGACGGGCTTACGGTGGCAAAGCGCCCAATTCGCTGCGAGCGAAGGAACTCGAGCTCGCCGGTGGTGAACAGCATCGCGCCTCCACATCCTAGACTCAACGATTCACGGCAATGGCAGAGACGAAGTCTTCCGGCATCGCGACCATCGGCGGATACAGCGTCAAGCGGCGCGAAACGCTCGATCGTCTCGAAGGCACATACCTGGAGCTCGAGCACGAGCGCACCGGCGCGCGCCACATCCACATCGAGTGCGACGACGACAACAACGCCTTTGCGGTCTTCTTCCCCACGGTGCCGAAGGATTCGACCGGGGTGGCGCACATCCTCGAGCACGTCGTGCTCGCCGGCTCGCAGCGCTACCCGGTGCGCGATCCGTTCTTCAGCATGACCCGCCGCTCGCTCGCGACGTTCATGAACGCCTTCACGAGCGCCGACTGGACGATGTACCTGTTCAGCTCGCGCAACTCGAAGGACTTCATGAACCTTGTCGACGTCTACCTGGACGCGACGTTCTTCCCCAGGCTCTCAGAGGACTCCTTCAAGCAGGAAGGCATCCGCTTCGAGTTCGAGAACCCGGAAGACCCTGGCAGCGGGCTGCGCTTCAAGGGCGTCGTCTTCAACGAGATGAAGGGGGCCCTGGCGACGCCGCAGGCCGCAATGCAAAGGGCCGTCGGCCGCACCCTCTTCCCGGGGCTCACCTACGCCCAGATCTCGGGCGGCGACCCCGAGGACATCCCGAACCTCACGTGGGAGCAGCTGCGCAGGTTTCACGCGCTTCACTACCACCCGAGCAACGCGTACTTCTACACGTACGGGAACCAGCCGCTCGAAAAGACGCTTGAGGTGATCGAGCGCAACGCGCTCTCGCGCTTCCACCGGATCGCGGTCGACACGGCCATTCCCGACGTCGCGCGGTTCCGCAAGCCGGTGGCCGCGGTCGAGCCGTATCCGGTGTCCGCCGGCGAGGACAGCGCTCGCAAATCCCAGGCGCTGGTGGCCTGGGTGACGGTGCCGACCGGCGAGTCGTTCCGACTGCTCGCGATGAAAGTCCTTTCCGAGGTGCTGCTCGCCAACGCCGGCTCGCCGCTGCGCAAGGCGCTCATCGATTCGAAGCTCGGTACGGCGATGGCAGACGGGAGTGGGTTCCAGGACGACTATCGCGAGAGCGTATTCGGCGCAGGGCTTAAGGACATCGCCGCCGAAGATGCCGCGAAGGTGCAGCAGGTCGTGCTGGACACGCTCGAGCGGCTGGCCGACGCGGGACTCGACAAAGGCCAGGTGGACGCGGCGATCCATCGCCTCGAGTTCGAGAGGAGGGAGCGCTCCAACGCCGGCTTTCCGTACGCGCTCAAGCTGCTTTTCACGTGCCTGCCGCCCTACTACTACGGGGGCGATCCTTACAGCGCGCTGAACTTCGATGCGGATCTCGAACGCCTGGAGAGGGCTCGGCTCGAGACGCGATTCTTCGAGAACCTGGTCAGGGCCGAGCTGCTCGACAACCCACATCGCGCGCTCATCACGATCAATCCGGACCCCGAGCTCGAAGAGCGGCAGCGCCTGAAGGAGCTCGACCGACTGGCCGCGGCCGAAGCAGGCCTGGACGATTCGGACAAAACGCGGATAGTCGCCGAGGCCCTTCGCCTCAAAGCGGACCAGGACGCGAAGCAGGACCTGTCCAGCCTTCCGACGCTTGAGCTGAGCGACATACCGATGAACTTCGAAGACGTCCTGAGCCGGGACGCGGAGGCCGGGGCGGCGCGGCTCGAGTTCTTCCCCCAGCCGACCAACGGCGTCACCTACCTGGACATCCGCTCCGACTTCTCGTCGTTGAGCGCGGAAGAGAAGGATCTGCTGCCGCTGTTCAGCCGCGTGTTGACGCAGAGCGGTGCCGCCGGCCAGGACTATGTCGAGATCGCCTCGCGCATCGCAGCGGTCACCGGCGGGGTAGGCGCCGCGGCGCAGGTGCAGTCCCTGGCCGCCTCCGACGACTACCTGCAGTCGTTCGTGCTGTCGGGCAGGGCTCTGGACCGCAACGTGGCGCCCTTCGTCGATCTGCTCACGGACCTGACCGCGCGCCTGGAGATCGATCCCAACCGGCTGCAGGAGATCATCGCGGAGATGGCGACCCGGCTCGAGAGCTCCATCGCCGGTCTTGGCTTCCAGTTCGCGATCCTGCGCGCTCACTCCAAGCTCACCTCTGAGGGCGCGATCAACGACCGGCTGCAGGGCATCGGCATGCTGCACGTCGTGCGCAAGCTCGCGCGGCTGGACGCCAAGGATCTCGGCGGCGTCATCGAAAAGTTGGACGAGATCCGCCGGCGGCTCTTCAGGTCGGGCGCCGTCCGGATGGTCATCACGTGCGAGGACGGGATGGTGGAGACGCTGCGGACGCACCTCGTGTCGCTTGTCGAAGCGCTCCCCCGCGGCACTGACGAACGGCACCCGGAAAAGCCAAGGCCAGAAGAGCCGGCCCCCGAGGCGCGCACCGCGCCGGTGCCGGTGGCGTTCAACGTTCGCATCTTCAAGACGGTCCGTTACACGGACCCGGACGCGGCGGTGCTGCTGGTGCTGGCCAACTACCTCCGCGACACGTTCCTCCACCGCGAGCTCCGCGAGAAGGGCGGGGCGTACGGTGGGTTCGCGCAGGCCGGCGTGGCGAGCGGGACGTTCTACTTCGGGTCGTACCGCGACCCGAACATCGTCCGGACCTACGACGTGTTTGGCCAGGCGGTGAAATGGATCACCGACACCGAGATCGACGCGGAGGCGCTCAAGGAGGCGATCCTGGGGGCGTGCGGGGACGTCGATCCGCTCGAGTCGCCCGACATCAAGGGGCGCCGCGAGGCGACCAATCGCGCCACCGGGTTCACCCGCGAAGAGCGCGAGCGCTTCAAGCAGCGGCTGCTGCGGGTCTCGCCCGACGACCTGCGGCGAGTGGCCCATGCGTACCTTGAGGTCGAGCATCCCGTACAGACGACGGTCGCCGGCCCCGAGCTGGTCGAGGCTGCTCGCAAGGAGCGACCCGACCTCTTCCGAGTGGTTGCCCCGGTCTGATCGCGTGGGCGCTCCGCGCGCACCCGGCGGCCTAGAATCCCCGACGTGAGGTACTGGCGCAGGGAGTATTTCTGGCCGGCGGTCCTGGTCGTGCTCGGCGTCTACTTCCTGCTCAACAACCTGGGGTTGCTCTGGTGGCTGCGAGCCGACATCGTGTGGCCGGTCGTCCTGATCGCCCTCGGGGTGTGGCTCATCGTCCGCCGCACGCGGACCTGACCCGTGCAGTCGAGGGGCCCCGGCTACTTCTGGGGCGTGGTCCTGGTGCTGCTGGGGCTCCTGTTCCTGGCCGCCAACACCGGCGTGC
>DAIPXW010000115.1:0-6632 GCA_036783075.1 Candidatus Dormiibacterota bacterium
CAGACGGTTCCAGGATCTACTTCGCCGACGACCTCGGCGCCAGCGTCGATTTCGGCGATGCGCGGATGGGCGACCTCTGGAAGTTCATCGAGTCACACTGCAGCGCCACCGACAGACCGACACCTGATTTCGAGTGGCCGGAACCCCTCAGGCTCAAGACTCGGACCGAGCTTGACGTCACGCGCGATCGGATCGGCGCTGTGATCTGGACCAGCGGATACAGGCCTGACTACGGTTGGGTCAAGTTCCCGGTATTCGACGACATGGGTTTTCCTCTTCAGACGGACGGCCGATCGGAGGTGCCAGGCTTGTACTTCATAGGCGTGCCCTGGATGCGCAAGAACAAGTCCCCGATCCTCTACGGCGTCGGCGAGGACGCGGAGCTCGTCGCGCGGCAGATCGTCGAGCAGCGCCCATGAAGGTCGCGGTCGCCATGTCGGGCGGTGTCGACTCCTCGGTCGCCGCCGCGCTGCTGCAGGCGCAGGGCCATGACGTCGTGGGCGTGACCCTGCAGCAGTGGCCGCGCGACGACATGGAGGAGTCGGCGCGCCACGGCGGGTGCTGCTCGCTTTCGGCGGTCGAGGACGCCCGGCGCGTCGCGTCCCTGCTCGGCATCCCCTACTTCTGCTGGAACCTCGAGAAGGAGTTCGGGGAGAGGGTGATCGAGCCTTTTCACCGCGACTATCTCGAGGGCCGCACCCCCAACCCTTGCGTCCGGTGCAACGCGTTCGTGCGCTTCGACCTGATGCTGGGCAGAGTGCTCGACCTCGGTTTCGATGCGCTGGCGACGGGGCACTACGCGCGCATCCTGGACGGAGTCGATGGGCCCCAGCTGCACGCAGCGGTCGACGATGCCAAGGACCAGTCGTACATGCTCTATCACCTCGACCAGGCCCGCCTGCGGCGGATCCTGTTCCCGCTCGGCGGCATGACCAAGCGGGAGGTGCGCGAGCACGCGGCCGAGTTCGATCTTCCGGTGGCGAACAAAGCCGAGAGCCAGGAGATCTGCTTCGTGCCGCGCGGAGAGACCGCGCGCTACCTCGCCGAGCGTCTCCCGGTCCGTCCTGGCGTGGTCGTCGACGGCGCGGGACGCGAGCTGGGCTCGCATCGCGGAACCGCCCTGTACACCGTCGGGCAGCGCAGCGGCTTCGGCGACCTCAACCTCCCCGGCCCGTGGTTCGTGGTGCGGGTGGACGCGCCTTCCAACCGGCTGGTGGTGGGGCGGCGCGAAGAGCTCGCCGTGAGTGAGGTGAGGCTTCGTGACGTTACGTTCGTCGGGCGGCCTCCGGAAGGCTCACTGGAGTGCGAGGCCAGGCTGCGCTACCACGCGCCGGCGATCCATGGGCTGTATCGGGAGCGGACGCTCTCGCTGCACCAGCCGTTTTTCGGCGCGGCGCCAGGCCAGGCGGCGGTCCTGTATTCGGGAAGCCGGGTTCTCGGCGGGGGGATCATCGAAACCGCGTCGGCATAGAATCCGTGGATGGCCAAGGTCCGCGAGGTCATGAAGACCGACCTTTACAAGGTGGGCCCCACCACCACGCTTGGCGAGGCCGCGTCGCTTATGGCCCAGCACCGCATCGGATCGACCCTCGTCATGGAAGGCGACGAGCTGATCGGGATCTTCACCGAGCGCGACACGGTCCGCGCGATCTCGCAGTCCCACGACGCGCCCACGCACGAGATCTCGTCCTGGATGACCCGAAACCCACAGACGGTGAGTCCCGACGTCGACAGCGACGCGGCGCTGCGGACGATGCTCGACAGCGGCTTCCGCCACCTTCCGGTGGTGGAGGGTGGACAGGTGATCGGAATGGTCTCGATGCGGGACCTGGCGGGTGAAAGGCGCTGATCAACCGCTAAACTAATCGGCTCCCGCCACCCTGTGGTTCAGCGCGCCCTCAAACAGGCGCAAAGGAATTCAGCGGCTTGGGCCTGCTCGCGCTGCGGCGTTACGTCCCGTACCTGAGACCTTATGTCTGGCTGGTCGCCGTCTTCGCGTTGGCGCAGCTTGGGAGCCTGGCCACGGCCACTTCAATCCCCAAGGTGATCCAGTACATCGTCGACGGGCCGATCGCGCATCACCAGCTGGGCCAGCTGACCCAGGCGGCGGCCTTCCTCGTGGCAATCGGGCTGCTGGAGTTCGTGCTCATCTACCTGCGCCGTAATTACTCGGGCGCGGTGTCCCTGCGGGTGGAGACGGACCTTCGCAACGACTTCTACGCCCACCTCCAGGACCTGCAGGTCGCGTTCCACGACAACTGGCAGTCCGGCCAGCTGCTTTCGCGTGCGATCTCCGACATCGCGACCGTCCGCCGATTCCTGAGCTTCGGGTTGATCTGGTTCCTGCAGACGATCGTCACGTTCATCGTGGTGCTGGCCCTGATGCTGTCGCTGGACTGGCCGCTCGCGCTGGTCGTGGTCGTGTGCATGTTGCCCATCGCGTACTTCAGCCACAAGTTCCACGAGAAGTACAAGGTCATCGCGCGCCGCCTGCAGGACCAGCAGGGCGACCTCACGACGATCATCGAGGAGATGGCGACCGGCGTCCGCATCATCAAGGCGTTCGGGCGGATGCCGCTCATGCAGACACGCTTCGAGAACCAGGCTCGACTCTTGCGCGCCACGAGCCTGGAGGGCATCAAAGCCCGATCGGAGCTTTGGACGCAGCTCAACTTCCTACCGAACCTCTCGCTCGTGGCCGTCCTGCTGCTGGGCGGCTACAACGTCGTCCAGGGCACCCTCACCCTCGGTGGCCTTGTCGCGTTCATGAGCTACGTCTTCATGCTCACGTGGCCGATGGACGGCATCGGCTACGTCCTCTCGATGAGCGAGGAATGCCAGACCGCGTCCGAGCGCTTGAACGAAGTGCTCGACTCACGTCCGGAGATCGCGGACCGTCCCGGCGCCCGCACGCTCGATCGCTGCCGCGGTCACCTCGAGTTTCGAGGCGTCGGCTTTCGGTACCCGAAGTCGGAGGAGTGGATCCTGCGCGATCTCAACCTCGTCATCGAACCTGGCGAGACCGTCGGCATCGTCGGCCGCACGGGCAGCGGCAAGACCACCCTCGCGTGCCTGCTGCCCAGGCTGTACGACGTCGACGAGGGCAGCGTGCTCCTCGACGGGATCGACGTCCGCGACCTGCAGCTCCGCTCGCTGCGCTCCCACATCGGCGTCGCGTTCGAAGACCCGATCCTGTTCTCCGCCTCGGTCCACGAGAACCTGGTCATGGGCCGGCCCGTGGTCTCCGACGAGGAGCTCAAGCGAGCAATCGAAGTGGCGCAGGCCGGGTTCGTCTGGGACCTGCCGTGGGGCCTCGAGACCAGGGTCGGCGAGCAGGGCTACACACTGTCCGGCGGCCAGAGGCAGCGCCTGGCGCTGGCGCGAGCCGTGCTTGGGGCGCCGCCCGTGCTCGTCCTCGACGACCCCCTCTCGTCGGTGGACGTGCACACCGAGGCCGTGATCGAAGAGGCGCTCGCTCGCGTGCTCGAAGGAGTGACCGGCCTGCTCGTGGTGCACCGGCCTTCCACGCTCGCGCTCGCCGCTCGTGTCGCCCTCATCGACGGCGGGACCGTCGTCGCGGTCGGGACACACACCGACCTCATGAGGTCGAACGAGCTGTATCGCGCGCTTCTGTCGCAGGAGTACGAGATCGATCCGGCGGAGCTGCCGGCATGAGCGCCCAGGTCGGGGCCGCGCGCGCGCAGGGCGCGCCCCAGGGGGACCGCTGGCGCGGCGTGGCCGCGGAAGAGGTAGACGAGTTCTCGCCGAGCGTCGCGGGCCTGCTCCGCCGGCGCAGCCGCCGCCTGCTGGGGGACCTTGCCTACCCGTACCGCCGGGAGATCGGCCTGGCCGGGATCCTCATCCTGGTCCGCTCGGCGGCGTACCTCGCCCTGCCGTACCTCGTCGGCCTTGGCATCGATCGCGGAATCCAGCCCGGCGGAAAGGGCGACCTCACGACTCTTTTCTGGATCGTGGGCGCGCTGCTGGCCGCCCTCGTGGTCAACGCCCTCGCCAACTACGCGTTTCTCCGGCTGTCGGGAAGGATCGGCGCCGCCGTGCTCCTCGATCTCCGCAAGAACCTGTTCGGCCACGTGCAGGAGCTCTCACTTTCCTTTTATGAGCGCTACACGTCAGGGCGCATCATCTCGCGGCTCACCTCGGACATCGACGCGCTCAACGAGCTGCTCGCGACAGGCCTCACTTCCGTCATCACCTCCCTGATCTCGGTGGTTGCGATCAGCGTGATCCTGATCCGGATGGATGGGCGCCTCGGCCTGGTCACTCTCGTGGCCATGCCCCTCGTGCTCGCCCTGACGGCCTGGTTTCGGAGCAACTCCGCGCGCTCCTACCGGGCTGTCCGGCGGGCGATCGTCCTGGTCATCGTCCACTACGTCGAGTCGCTCGGTGGCATCCGGGCCGTGCACGCGTTCCGGCGCGAACCGCGCAACCAGGAGATCTTCGAGGACGTCAACGGCCGTTACCGCGACGCCAACATTTGGTCGAACCGCCTCGCGTCCACGTTCGGTCCCGCGATCAACCTGCTGGGGCGCCTGACCACCACCTCCGTCCTGCTGTTCGGTGGCTACCTCGTTGTGCAGGGGCAGCTGACTCTGGGCGTGCTGACCGCCTTCGTGCTCTATCTGCGGCAGTTCTTCGAGCCGATGCAGGACCTGTCTCAGTTCTACAACGTGTTCCAGGCGGCGGGCGCAGCACTCGAGAAGCTCGCCGGTGTCATCGAAGAGTCGCCGACGGTGCCTGAGCCCGTGTCGCCGGTGCACATCGCCGACGTGAGGGGCGCTCTCAACTTCGAGCACGTCACCTTCGCGTACCGCGACAAGGCGGTGCTGCACGACGTCGACCTGCGAATTCCCACGGGCCAGATCGTCGCGGTCGTGGGCGAGACGGGTGCAGGCAAGACGACCATGGCCCGGCTGATGGCGCGGTTCTACGATCCGACCGCCGGACGGCTGACGCTTGACGGTGTCGACTTGCGCGAGATACCGGTGACCGAGTTGCGCCAGGCGATCGTCATGGTCACGCAGGAGAGCTTTCTGTTCTCGGGCACAGTCGGCGACAACTTGCTTTTTGGACGGCCCAACGCCACCCGCGAGGAGATGGTCGCCGCCGCTCGCGCTATCGGTGCCCACGATTTCATCAGCGCGATGCCGAACGGATATGACACGGACGTCAGGCGGCGCGGAGTTCGCCTCTCCTCGGGCCAGCGACAGCTGGTCGCGTTCGCGCGAGCTTTTCTGGCCGACCCCAAGGTGCTCATCCTCGACGAGGCAACCTCGTCGCTCGACCTGCCTTCGGAGCGACTGGTGCAGCACGCGCTGCGAACCCTGCTTCGCGGGCGCACCGCGGTGATCATCGCCCACCGTCTTTCCACCGTCGACATCGCGGACCGGGTACTCGTGGTCGATGGAGGCCGCATCGTCGAGGACGGCACACCGTCCGACCTCAGCCAGGGCAGCGGGCGCTACGGATCACTGCACCGCGCATGGCTGGAGTCCCTGGCCTAACCCTCTTCCACTGCGCTCCTGTCGAGATAGAAACGCCTCCAGCCAACCACCTGGAAGCCAAGCCCGGCCAGGATCGGCCTCGACATCTCGCCGCCCCACACGGCAAGGCCGCCGACACCCGCTTGCCGCGCCATCTCGAGGCGCGCGGCGACCATCGCGCGGTACACGCCTCTGCCGCGGAACTTCGGCCGGACGGAACCGCCGTTGATCGTGGCGCCCCCTGGCGGGTACATGCTGATCCCCGCCGCGCCCGCCGGCTCGCCGTCGACGGTGGCCAGCAGGTAGCGGTAGCTGCCCCCGGCGAGTGCGTTGAGGCGCCTGCGTTCCAGAGCCGCGATCGCTTCGGGGCCGGCGGTTGGAAGAGGGGAACCGAAAGCCTCGGCGGCGGCGACGTTCGCGCTCGTGAAAGTGACTGGGTCCGCCAGCGCGTCCTGGATCTCGAGGCCCGGGACGTCGGGGAAGTCGATCCTCGAGTCGATCGGCAGCACCATCACCGCCACCTCCGGGCCGCCGTGAGGGTCGGGCAGGCACCCGTGTGACAGGAGGTGATCGGCGAAGTCGGGCGGCTCCGTCTCGGGGTCGAGGATCCACATCACGGAGACGCGCTGCGGCCTGATCGTGGCGCGTGCCTCGCGGATCACGCCGGCCGCCTCCTCCGGCCTGCACCTGACCCACGCCACGCTGTTCGGGCCCGGCAACGGGAAGTCGGGCTGGAGCGTGATCTCGTAACGAGGCGTCACGATGACCTCGATCCCGGGGGCGGACCTGCGCCGGTAGTGGTTGGCGAAGTCAACGAGCGCCTGCGATACTCCGCGCATGAACATATTGTCGCGAGGGCTGCGCCGATGGGATCCGGCGCGGATCGCGGCGCTAGCCCTCGGGCTTGCCCTGGCGCTGTGCGTTGGGGCTTTCGGCGTCGCCGTGGCCACCTCGACGTTGACCACCGGACCGGCGCTGGCGGCCCTCGCGCTGGTCGGGATCGCGGGTATTGGGCTCCTGTATGCTTGGCGCTTCGGAGCCGGCGCCGTCGACTAGCCGGTAACACCTCTCAGCAACCACGGAGTGCCGATGGACTCCCTCCACGCGATTGGCTTCTACGTGTCCGCCGCG
>DAIPXW010000116.1:0-6625 GCA_036783075.1 Candidatus Dormiibacterota bacterium
CGAGCGGGCAGACCTCGTCGGCGACATCAACACCATCATGGCTTCCTACATCGAGAACGCGGTCAGCCGTGCCGATTCGGACCACGCCGACGCCCTGCTCGTCGTGGTCAACACGCCGGGCGGAATCTCGACCTCGATGGACGATATCGTCACGAGCCTGCTCAACGCATCCGTGCCCGTCATCGTTTACGTGTACCCGAGCGGTGCTCGCGCGGCTTCGGCCGGCCTGTTCGTCGCGCAGGCCGCCGACATCCTCGCCATGGCGCCCGGCACCAACATCGGTTCTGCGCATCCCATCGACTCTTCAGGGGCCAACCTCACGGGCGATCTCGGGGCCAAGGTCCTCAACGACGCCGTGACGCGCGTACGCAACCTCGCCTCGATGCACGGCCGAAACGCGGACTGGTCCGAACAGGCTGTGCGCAACAGCGTCAACATCAACGCGGAAGACGCGGTCAGGCTTCACGTCGCCGACCTCGAGGTCGCCGACATCGGAACGCTGATGAACGCCGTCGACGGCCGCTCGGTGTCAAGACCCGGCGGAACGCTGGTGCTGCACACGGCCGGTGCGTCCATCGACGACATGCCGATGCCCTTCTGGCAGGTGTTCCTCAACGCTCTCATCGATCCCACGATCGCTGCGCTCCTCATCCTGGTGGCGGGCTACGGCATCATCACCGAGCTGTCGACGCCGGGTGCGATCCTGCCGGGCGTCGTCGGTGGAGTCGCCGCCATCCTGGCGATCGTCTCCCTGGCTAATCTGCCGGTGAACATCGCCGGCGCCCTGCTGATGCTGCTGGCGTTGATCCTGTTCCTTGCCGATCTCAAGGCCAACACGCACGGCATCCTCAGCGTCGGTGGCGCTTTCGCGCTGGTCCTCGGGATGGCCTTTCTGGTCAACACGGGGCCCATAGGTCTCGGCGTCAACCCGATCGTCGTGTTCGGCGCGGGACTGGTGACGCTCGGCTTCTTCGCGCTGTTCTTGCGCAAGGTGGTACAGGCCCGACGGCAGCCCGCTTTCACCGGGGCCGAGAGCATCGTCGGCTCCGTCGGCGAGGCGCGTGAGGAGCTGGCGCCGGAGGGACTAGTCTTTGTCTCGGGCGCGCTCTGGAAGGCGGTCGCCACACCGGAGCCGATACACGCCGGGACGCCTGTGCGGGTCGTCGGTCGCGATGGCTTGCAGCTTCAGGTGGTCCGTGGCGATGACGAAAACGAAGGAGTCAGCGGTCTGAAGGAGAAGGAATAGTGGAGCTCGGGACCGTCACCGTTCTGGCCGTGGTCCTCGTCCTCGCCATCGTCGTCGCGTTCTCAAGCATTCGCATCGCGAACGAGTACGAACGTGGGGTCGTGTTCCGGCTGGGACGCCTCATCGCCCTCCGCGGCCCCGGGCTCTTCTTCATCATCCCGTTCGGAGTCGACCGCCTCGTCAAGATCGACCTCCGCACGATCACGCTCGAAGTCCCACCCCAAGAGGTCATCACCAACGACAACGTCACGGCCAAGGTCAATGCAGTCATCTACTTCCAGGTGATCGACGCGCGCAAGGCTGTGACGCAGGTTCTGAACTACATCAACGCCACTTCGCAGATCGCGCAGACGACGCTGCGCGCCGCGCTCGGACAGGCGACTCTGGACGAGTTGCTCGCGAACCGCGACAAGATCAACCAGAATCTCCAGAAGATCATCGACGAGCAGACGGAACCTTGGGGCATCAAAGTCGCCGTCGTCGAAATCAAGGACGTCGAGCTGCCGAGCACGATGCAGCGAGCCATGGCGAAGCAAGCCGAGGCCGAGCGCGAGAAGCGCGCGAAGATCATCAACGCGGATGGCGAGTTCCAGGCCTCGCAGACGCTCGCCAACGCGGCCGCCGTCATCTCTTCGCAACCTGGCGCGCTGCAGCTGCGATTCCTGCAGACGCTGGTCGAGATCGGGACCGAGAAGAACACGACGATCGTCCTTCCCCTTCCGATCGAGCTTATCCGACCACTGATGAACATCGGCCAGGGCCGGGAGGACGGCCCGCCTCCGGCCAAGCCCCTTCCCGAGCACGACTCCAAGTCAGGCTGACGGGACACCTGCTCCTCGACGCGGCCGGGGCCGCTGTCGTGCTGACACCCCTTCCGCTGGTCATCACGGCCAACGCGGCCGTCGGCCGGCGGTGGGCGCATCTCGCGATCGGGGTCCTGGGGGGGATAAGCGCGGGCCTCACCTTCCTGTTGGGCGCCCTGGATCTAGCCGGCGCGGGCACGACCACGGCAGGCTCCGGCGGCCAGAACCCTGTGCCGGTCGATGTAGGCATCATGGTCACGGCGATCGTCGCCGCCGCCATGGTTTCGAAGCCGGTCCGCGACCGGCTGGCGGGGATCCTGCCCATCGATCCGGACAACCCCGTGCACGCCCTTGCCCTGGTCCTCGCCATCCTGTTGTTCGGTACGCAAGCGGTTTCGCTGGTCTTCACCAACCCCGTGGCCGCGAATCAGACGCCTCTGAGCCTCGGCGACCTGATCGTCCAGGAGGTTCCGTTCCTCATCCTCGCGGCCGCCGGGGTGGGGATCTTCATGCGCCGCAACCTGTCCGACACAGCCGCCAGGCTCGGCCTGGTCGCTCCGGCCTGGTGGCACCTGGTGCTCGCGCTGGCGGCGGCAGGGGTGTTCTTCGCATTCGGTCAGTCGATGGACGCTCTCAGCCACGCTTGGACGCCGGGCGTTGCACACCAGGTGGACACGACCACGCAGAGGCTTTTCGGGGATCTCGGCGGGCCCGTCGGAATCGCCGCGCTCGCCCTCGCTCCCGGCATCTGCGAGGAGATCCTCTTCCGCGGCGCGCTGCAGCCTCGAATCGGCATTATCGCGACGGCGCTGCTCTTCGCCTCGATACACGCCCAATACGGGGTATCGCTCGACGCCCTTTCCGTGTTCGTCATCGCGCTGGGCCTGGGTCTGATCCGGAAGTACACGAACACGACGACCTCGATGGCCTGCCACATCGCCTACAACCTCGTGGTTGGAGTCGGGATCGCCGGGTCGCAGCTCGGCGTCGCGATCGGCGTAGAAGCGCTGCTGGTCGCCATCTCCGCGTACGCAATCTGGTCCGGGAGGCACCGGCCGGCCGACGTTCCCGCCAATCCTTAACAGGCAGGGTTGCGGCGCCGCGAAATCGCGGCTAGCCTCCGGCAAGGTGAGCCGGCGGGGGAGGGGCCGGACGGGACAGGGAGGGCCCCTTGAGGTGTCGGCACCTTGCGGGCGCGCGACGGAGAGCGCCCAGGACGTTTACCGGCTGGGTGGTCAAACCACCGCATCTGGACTAGAATCGCGCAGATGGCCCCAGATATAGGCGCAGCCCAGCGCACCAACCCCAAGATGTTGGCTACTACGACCCCACCCATAATCGCGGTGGTCAACCAAAAGGGTGGCGTCGGAAAGACCACCACGGCCATCAACCTGTCGGCTGCCCTGGCAGAGCTGGGCCACGCCACGCTCCTGATCGACCTCGACCCGCAGGCCAACTCCACATCGGGTTTGGGGCTGGACCCGGCGCGGGCCCGGTTCAACATCTATCACCTCCTTACCGGCCAGGCGTCTTTAGCCCAGGTCGCACAGCCCACCGGCGTTCCAGGTCTGGAGCTCATCCCGTCGCACATCGACCTTGCGGGAGCAGAGATCGAGCTGGCCACCCTCAGCGAGCGCGAAACACTGCTGCGGCAGGCCCTTTCTTCGCCCCACCCGGGCATCGAGTGCGTGATGATCGACTGCCCGCCCTCGCTCGGCCTGCTCACCCTTAACGCCCTCGTTGCTGCGACGAGCATGCTCATCCCGACGCAGTGCGAATATTTCGCGCTCGAAGGTCTTCGCCACCTGATGTACACGCACCAGCTGGTGCGCTCTCACCTCAACCCGAAGCTCGTGATCGCCGGCATCCTAATGACGCAATTTGACGCACGCACGACGCTGTCGTGGGACGTCCTCGAGTCGGTGCGCCGCTCTTACCCCAACGACGTGCTCGAGACCCTCATCCCACGCAACGTCCGGATCAGCGAGGCGCCCAGCCATGGCAAGTCGGTAATCGAGTACGACCCCACCTGTCGAGGCGCGGCCGCGTATCGCGCCCTCGCGAAGGAGCTATTGGAAAGATGAGCCAACCACGAACGCGAGGACTCGGTCGCGGACTCGAGGCCTTGATCCCCATGTCGAGCCAGGGCGACGCCCTCGTGCCCCAGATGATCGCGGTTGACCAGATCCGCCCATCACACCAGCAGGTACGCACGCGATTCGACGCCGAGCCCCTGGGCGAGCTTGCCGAATCGATCCGCCTGCACGGCGTGCTGCAACCACTGCTGGTGCGCCGGCTGCCCGACGGCTACGAGCTGATCGCTGGTGAGCGTCGGTGGCGGGCCGCGCGACTGGCGGGGCTCGCGTCGGTACCCGCCGTCGTCCGCGGCGACGCCGGCAACGACGAGCAGCTGGTTCTCGGTCTGATCGAAAACCTCCAGCGCGCCGATCTCGATCCCATCGAAGAGGCTCGAGGACTGCGCCGCCTGACCGAAGACTTCGGGCTGACGCATGAAGAGGTCGCGCAGCGGATCGGCAAGCATCGCGTCTCAGTCACGCAGTCGCTTCGGCTGCTCGCCGCCTGCCCCGCCGTGCAGTCGGCAGTCGGCGCGGGCGTCATCACCGCAGGGCACGCGCGCGCCCTGGTGGCACTCGATGGCCAATCGGCGCAGGAGCACGGGCTCAAAGTGGTGATCGCGCGTCATCTCTCGGTGCGGCAGACGGAGAACTGGGTACGCACATACCGGCCACGCCGCAAGCAAGGCATCGATTCGACCGCGGAGCTGCGGGCGATCGCCGCCGGAATCGAGACGAGCCTTGCGCTGCCGATCCGGCTGACGGGCAGCTTGAATCGCGGGAAGATTGAGCTTCGCTACTCGAGCCGCGAAGAGTTGGAACGGGTCTGCGCTAAGCTCCTTTCCTAAACTCATGGCCGCCCCACAACCACGCGCGGCCGGAGCCCGGCCCGCTGCGACCTCCACTGCTTCATCCCTCTTGCGCGAGGTCTTCGAGGTCGTCGTGCTGGCGGTCATCCTCTACTTCGGCATCAGCTTCGCCGTGCAAGCTGTCCACGTCGAGGGCCTGTCGATGTACGCGACACTGGACGACAACGACTACCTGATCGCGAACAAGATCGACTACCGGCTCCACCCCCCGCAGCGGGGCGACATCATAATCTTGCGTCCACCGACCGACAACTCCAAGGATTTCATCAAGCGCGTAATCGCGCTGCCGGGAGAGAAGCTGCTCATCCGCGACGGCTTCGTCTACATCAACGGCCGCAAGCTTGACGAGCCCTACCTGCCCGAGGCATGGACCACGCTGAACAACTGGCCCGCAAACGGCACGGACGGGATGGTCATCCCAGCGAACGAGTATTTTGTCATGGGCGATAACCGCAACCGCTCGCAGGACTCGCGCATCTTCGGTCCGATCAGTCGCGACCGAATCGATGGAAAAGCGTGGTTCCGCATCTGGCCGCTCGACAGTTTCGGCAGCATCTACGCCAAGCTACCGTCGCTAGAGTCGGGGACCACGTTCGCCGGCTGAGAGAGATTCGCTACGCGCCGATGGCCGCCCTGAAGCCGCCATCGCGGCTGAACGGACCGATCACGGCCATCTGAAGAGCAGTACCGAGCACCTCGTTCGCCACCCGTCTCACGTCGGCCGCAGTCACGGCATCGACGAGCGCGATCTCGTCCTCGATGGTGCGGATCTCGCCCAGCAGCAACTCCTGGTAGGTGAGCCAGAAGGCGACACCGTTGGTGGTCTCGAGCTCCAGCCGCAAGCGTCCCTTGGTGAACTCTTTCGCCCGGTCAAGCTCGTCGGTGTCCACGTCGCGATCGCACAGGGCGCGCAGCTCGGCCAGCACCGCGTGGACCGATTCCAATGCTTTCTTCGGATCGACTCCGAGGTACACCCCGAGGTAGCCCGTATCGCGGTGCTTCTGCGTGAAGCTGTGCACGTCGTAGGCAAGCCCGAGTCGCTCGCGAATGTTCAAGAAGAGTCGCGAGCTCATGCCCTCCCCGAGCACAGTGTTTAGCAGATCGATCACGTAGCGATCGGGGTGCCGATAGCTGGGAGCCCTCACGCCGAGACAGATGTGGGCCTGCTCCGTTCGGCGACGCCGCACCAGCACACTGGCTCCGTCGAGCGGACCTGGCTCCGGTGCCGGCTGCATGCCGTTCGCGTCACGCGGAAGGACAAGCCGCGGAGTGATCGCCTCCAGCACTGCGCCCTCATCCAGGGCGCCGGCCGCGCCGATGACCAGGTTGGGCAATCGGTACTGCGCGTTGGCGTGCTCGAGGATGTCGTCGCGGGTCAGTCGCGCGACCGACTCGTGGGTCCCCGCTATGTCGCGCCCGAGCGCGTGGCCTGGCCACATCAGCTCCTCAAACAGGTTTTGCACGTAGTCCTGCGGCTGGTCCTGATACCCCTTCAGCTCCTCGAGGATGACTGCGCGCTCTCGCTCGATGTCGGCGGGGTCGAGCTTGGAGTTCGACACAATGTCGGTGAGCACGTCCAGCCCCAGCTCCATGTGCTCGGATGGCACCCGCGCCCAGTAGGCGGTGAGCTCT